>JACSRR010000062.1 GCA_014879635.1 Ignavibacteriaceae bacterium
TATGTTAATGAATAATTTAGATCCCGATGTTGCCGAACGCCCGGATGACCTAGTTGTATATGGCGGGGGGGGGAGAAAAGCCAGAAACAAAGGGAGTTATGATGCAAATATATAATTAATTAAAAAATTTGGATAAAAGTAATACATTTTTTTTAGTTAAGTAAATTTATTCTAATATCAAACCTGTAAAACAGGTTTAACAGCATTTTTGCTCTTTTTTTAAATATCTTTACGATTTATCAAAAAAATCAGCAATAACTTTGTGAAATTTGTGAAATCCCTTTACAGGTTCCGAATACATTAAAATGCATTTGCCGTGAACAACATTTAAACCAAGTTGTTTGCCTTTTTCAATTGCGGCAGGACTTTCGGCGCCCTGTTGTATCCAAATATTTTTAATTCCCGCATTGGCGGCATCAACAATTATAGATTCTGTTTTTGAAGGGTTAACTATAATTACAAGATTTTTTGTTAAACCGCTTATTTCTTCAATGCTCTTGTAGAATGCTACCCCTTCCATTTCCGTAATTTCGTTATGAACCGGAAAAACTTCAAATCCCCTTTTATTAAGTTCGTTCATGGCATAAAAACCAAATTTTTTACCACTCTTTGAAACACCGACTAAACCGGTATTTCTACTTTCAACAAATTCTCTTATTAGTTCTTTCATATAAACATCATTTTAATAGATTACCTATGCAATTTACTAAAACATAAGTAACTAAATAAATAATGCAAGATTAAAATTCAAGTTTTCTCATTCCGATATGACATAGAGCAAAATCATATTTTACAGGATCAATAGGGTCATACTGTTTCAAATTATTTGTGATATCTTCTGCCATCCTCCAATTTACCGTTTTCATCCCGGTTAATTTAAGTAGTTGAGAAACTTTTGCGATATGTGTATCAACCGGAATAATTAACTCAGAGGTTAAAACTTCATTCCACAATCCGAAATCAAGTTCGTCTTTACGCACCATCCATCTCAAAAACAAATTCATCCTTTTACAGGTGCTCCCTCCCGAAGGTGAACTGAAAAAATGCGAGATTATTTTGTTGTCAGAATCAGGGAAATACTTTCTTGCAGTAGTGTTTAGCTCTGAACAAAAGCCGGTTAATGCAATTTTAATACTCCCGGAACCGGGTTCGTAATATTTATAGAAAAGGTTTTTTAGCGACCCGTATTTATCCAAAATTATTTTCAGAGTTTCAAAATAAACTACTGAATGATTAAAATTATAAAATCTGTAGATAAGTGAATTTAGTCCGTTAAACTTGTTTTGATCGTTTTTAATCAAAAAATTATACGGGCTTTCTCCCATTGACTCAAATATACTACTCAGAGTTGAATTAATATTTTTTACATTTCCGTAAGCATAAACTGCCGAAATAAATGCAACTATTTCAATATCTTTTGGGTCAGAATATTTATGCGGAAATTCTAAAGGGTCGGGAGATATTTTTGATTTATCGAAAGCCCTGTAATGAAATTCTAATCTGCTTGCAAGCTCCTTATCAATCATACCTGATTTTTATCATAGCATAAATCAAACTTGTTAATCTAATCTTTCCTTCCGTTAATTAACGAAATCATCTCCCTTACTGCGTTATCTAAACCTGAAAAAACAGCTCTAGCAATCACAGCATGACCGATACTAAGTTCATCAATATCTTGTAATTCTCTGAATAATTTGATATTTTGGTAGTCTAAACCATGACCCGCATTCACACCAAGCCCAAGTTTTTTGGCATGTCTTGCAGCAATTCTAATTTTATCCAATTCGTCAAATTGTTCCTCTTCAGTTTTAGATTCGGCAAAAACCCCGGTATGAATTTCGATAAAATCAGCCCCTATTTCTGAAGAACAGTCAATTTGAGCTTCTTCGGGTTCAATAAACAAAGAAACAGGTACTCCCGCATTGTGTAATCTCTCAATAGATGATTTTAATTTATCCATTTCGTCAAGAACATTCAAACCTGATTCTGTAGTTAACTCCATTCTCTTTTCGGGTACAAGAGTAACAAGGTCAGGCTTCACTTTGCAAGCAATTTCGATAATATCATTTACGGCAGCCATTTCAAGGTCAAGTTTTGTTTTTATAACTTCCCTTAACAAATAAAGATCTCTATCTTTGATATGACGGCGGTCTTCCCTCAAATGTACAACTATACCGTCAACCCCGGCATGTTCGGCAATTAATGCTGCAGTTACGGGATCGGGTTCTGCCGCCCCTCTTGCATTACGAAGTGTTGCAACATGATCAATATTAAGACAAAAACGCATTTTTTAATCCTTAAAATATTTTAGATATTACATTTATAAAACTTGATAAGCCAATTCCGTAGTCTCCTGCTCTAAATCTAAGTGTAGATAAAAGATCAATAGAAAACATTACTAGAAAATGGATAAATACGGCATACAAAAAAGATTTCGTTCTCAAAGAGAGAATACCGAGCGCAATTCCGCCTAAAATTGAGCTAAATGTTTCTAAAGCCGGTTTGCCGTTATGAAGAATTACGAAAGGTATCATTTGAATTAATACCGCATAGTAACCAAATTTCGGAAATAAGCCGAAAAGTAAAAATCCCCGCCATATAAATTCCCATGCAAACATATAAATAAAAATACCCGATTCATAAAGCGCAAATATTCCCCATGACTCTCTGGCTTTTTCATAATGTGGATAAAAAATTGCAAATTCGGGAGATGAAGAAACAAACCATATAATCGGGAACATAAATCCCGCAAAAATTCCCGTATATTTAAATCCGGTCTTAAAATCTCCGAATGTAAACCCGAAATCTTTAAGATTTTCTTTCAAATATAGTTTAACAACTGCAGCCGGTATGAGGAAAAAACTTGTGAAATCACCCATGAACCAATAGGCAAATTCGTAAAATCGCGAAAATTCAGTTACTTGTATGTGTTGCGCAATGTTTACTCTAAAAAAATATCTTGAAGTAAAATAGAAAGAAATTGTCTGTACTATTGCAACTACAATTAATACAGAGACAACTTTTCTATCAAGAGATTTTATAATAGAAACAAGAGATGATATTTCTTCTTTAAAATTTTTCATTTACATTGAGAAAATAATTAAAATTACACCGAGAAACATAAGCAAAGCCGCAAAAAATCTTCCTCTTATTCCCGCTTCACCAAAAAATATTTTGCCCAAAATTACGGAAATTAATCCCGTTGTGCGTTTCATAGCAATTGTGTAAGCAGTAAAATTCATAGAAAGTGCTTTAAAATGGAAGAAAAAACTAAGTGTCGTAAATAGCCCAACTGCCATTAAATTCATTTTTTGCTTTTTAATCTCTTCAAGTTTAAGAACACCTTTACTAATTGCATAAACTGTTAAACCTGCTGAAATATACAAATTAATTATAGCAATATATTGCCAAATAGAAACCGAATTTATTGCAAGTTTATCAAAAACCGAAGAAAAACTCCATAAAAAAGAAATAATTAACATATACCGGGAGCCCTTATTTTTGACCACTTCTTTAAAAGGGCTAAATATTCCTCCGTTTTTTCCTTTTACATTTAGCAAATAAGAACCTGCTACAATTAAAATAACGCCCAATAAACCCAGAATACCCGGCTTTTCGCCCGTAATTAGCGGAGCCGTGAGGAGTAAAAAGAGCGGGGTAAAACTAAGCATGGGTACCACTTTAGAGATATCGCCATATTTCAATGCCTTATGATAGAGTATTGCCGTAACAATATTAATACTCCCCGAAACCAAAACACCCACAATAAAATCCGGTTCCCAATTAATTTCGATAAAAAATAGTAAAGGAAAATAAAATAATGCAGGTACAATATTGTTGAACCACGAAATTAGAACCGGGTCAACTTCTTTTGATGCCCTTTTACTAAAAACTCCTTTAAGTGATTCAGAGACAGGGTTTAAGGATGCAAATAATAGCCACATATTAGAGTTTTTCTAACAATAGGAAGTCGTTAAACTTGTATTTATTCAAATTTGTGAACTCTTTTTCTTTGTATTTGCACAGTTTTTCGATAGGGCAAGCTGCACAGTCCGGCTTTTGTGGCCTGCAATATTGTCTTCCGAGTAGTAAAAGGTTTGTGTGGAATGAGTGCCCCTGATTTTCGGGAATATGTTTTCTGATTAAGGCAAATGTTTTATCGGGAGCTGCAGATTTAACGCCTCCTACACGATTGATTATTCTGTTTACATGAGTATCAACAGGGCAAAAATTCCTTTTAAGAGAGAATAGTAAAACGCATGATGCCGTCTTCACCCCAACTCCCTTAAACGAAGTTAAATAATCTAATATTTCATCATCAGATAAATCTTTTATAAAATCTAAATTTAACTCCCCGTTTTTTATTTTAATTTCTTTTAACACATCGAGAATTGCGTTGGCTTTCTGGTTAATTAATCCCGCAGATTTTATTACTTGAGCTAATTCTTGTGGGGTTAAACTCAAAACCTGTTCCCATTCAGGAAATTTTTCTTTCAAATTTTGATATGCCTGCCAAGAGTTTCTATCAGTAGTATTTTGAGATAAAATAGTTCCTATTAGAACATCAAGCGGGTCGCTATATTCTTGGTTTCTTTCAGGTACGCCAAAGTGTTTAATTAAAGCGTCATTAATTTTACTGAATAGTTTTTTCATCAACCTTTTTAAAAGAAATAAATCATTCTCAAAACTTAATTAAAAGATTTGAAATTTGCTTTCGGTTAAAAAATTATAGTGGAAAAAGTTGGGAAAGGTACTACTTTTTAAAGAGAGTGAAAGAAAATGAATAAAACGATTGAATTTTATTTACAGATTATCATTAAAAATATCCGCCCTGCAGTTAATTAAATCGTTTAACCCAATATGGTTTATTCTCCTTAATTATTAAGGTATTTTTCAACCGTAGTTTCAAAAACAATAGAATTTCAAAACCAATCCAACAGGAGCGAAACATGTCAAAAGGAATTTTTTCAATCGTTTTATCAGCATTATTGCTGATTGCTTTCTCGGGTACAGTATTTGCTTCAAACCCAAAAGAAAAGTCTTCAAACACCGGTGTAATAGAAGTAAACCTCATAGAAGGAGTTAAATCTGAAAATGCAGGTTTGCGCGTAAGTTCGGCAATTTTTCTCGGTGATATGCATTCAAGTGCGGCAGTTATTCCGCTTATGAGAGTATTAAAAAATTGTGAAACCGAAGAAGCAAGAATTGCAGCCGCTGTTTCATTGATAAAAATTGGAGATGCCAGAGGTATTTATGCCGTAAAAAGAGCTGCCCAATTTGATGAAAGTCAAAGAGTTAGAGACCTCTGCCTCAGATTCTACCACAGTTACAAGATGGGTAAAGTATAAGTTTTATTAACATTTAAAGTTTTAAGGCTGTCTTAGGACAGCTTTTTTTTGCCCTGCCATTCATTTTAATTTAATCTCAACTTTGATTCTCAACACAATTTTATTACCTCAAATATTGATTTTACCGTCAGAAATTCAAAAGAATTATTATTTAATACCGGAAATTTTTAGACTTAATAACTCATATTAAATTAGAGGTTAGAAGATTGCCGGGTAAAGGAAAAACTTATTACTGCATTTTTTATCACGGTGTGACAATAATTTTAGTTTGTTAGCAAATAACAGCTTTATTCAGTAATTTTGAAAAATATTTATGGGATTTATTTTAAAATTAAGGTGTGAGATGAAATTCTTTACAAATTCGAAAAATTTAGCTACTCTTCAATTAGCCGGAAATTCAATTTTCTTAATAGTTTTGTTCCTATTTCTCGGATGTGAGCAACCTAAATCAAACAGGACAATTCCGGTTGGCAAAAAGCCAAAAAATGTTGTCACTCAAGAAGAATTGACTGTTACAAAAATTGTTGACGGTGATACTTTCAGAATGATTTACGGAGGTGAAGATATAAGTGTAAGACTTATCGGTATTGATACTCCGGAAAGCAGATCTAATGAACGAGCAGTAAACCAAGCAACCGCACAAAATACTACAGTTGAAGAAATCACTAAAATGGGGAAGCGTTCTGCTCAATTTTTGAGAAAGTTATTACCTATAGGCACAAAAGTTAAAGTTGAATTGGATATTCAAAAAAAAGACAGGTACGGTAGGTTGTTGGCTTACATTTATCTCCCGGATGGAAAAATGGTAAATGAGGTAATCGTGATGGAAGGATACGCCTCTGTTTCTACTTATCCGCCAAATGTGAAGTATGAAGAAAGATTCCGTGATGCTTACAGATATGCGTACGAAAATCAAGTAGGATTGTTTGCACCTGACTCTTTAACTATTTACGAGGAAACAGAGAAATAATTAAGCCCTTTTAGTAGGTTCCCAAGTTCCGGAGGTTTTTGTAGTCATAAATTTGATGCTACCGCTAAATAGTGAAAATGTCATTGCTATAAAATACCAAATTAAATTAAAAGGGAATAATTTCAAATTAAGCTTCGAAAGAAGAAAACCTGCTAACCCTGAAACAAAGAATGCGAAATACATTAATGCAATGTAAAGATAGAAATCGTTTTGTCTCATTAAAAACAGCAATGCTATAAAAATCAAAATCATAAAGTAACCGCTCACCCACCTGAGTAGTTTATGCGACCAAAAAGCGAAACTTTTTAATCCGCCAAACGGATTTAAATATGGTTTAAGAAGCGATAATGTTCCAAAATTTGAGATTGATATTCGAACTTTTCTTTTTAGCTCTTCTTTGGCAGAGGGGGCTATTGTTTCAGTGGCAAAAGCTTCCGGTTCGTAAAGAAAGTAATACCCTTTTTCCATAATTTTTAGTGGAAGCAGCAGGTCATCAATAATTGGCTTCCCAACCGGGTAATCAATGTATAAACCTCTCCTAATGCTGTAAATCCCCCCGTTTGCACCAATTAAACAACCAAGTTTACCTTCAGAAATTTTAATTTGGTTTTCAATATTCCAGTAGCTTTTTTCTTCGTTGCCGCTATAACCTGAAAAATCGCTTTCAGTTAGAATTAATCTACCGCAAACACCGCCAACTCTAGAATCTGCATAATGTTTTACCATGTTTTTTATGGCATTTTTATCATAAATTGTATTAGAGTCGCAGAAGCAAATAATCTCGTTAGAAGCGTGTTTTACAATTGAGTTTAATGCACCCGGTTTTCCGCTCCTTTGCGAAAGTTCAAAAATTCTTATTTGAGGATGTTTTTCCGAAAGCCGGGTAACAATTTTATTTGTATTGTCAACAGAATTATCACTTCCTACCAATATTTGAATTTTATCAACGGGGTAATTGGAATTTAATAGAGTTTTAAGTGTCTCTTCGATAACTAACTCTTCGTTGTGTGCCGCAATTAAAACAGAAACTGACGGTTCATAATATTCACTCTTTTCAAGTTTAACCGGACTAATCTTCGATAAAATATAAATTAGGAAGGGGTAAAAAATATATGTGTGTAAAAAAAGGAATACACAGATAAAGAGTATAATCTCAAAGAAAAGGGTCATAATTTGATTAATTGTGCGGAGTTACTTAATTTTTTAGCATTATCATTCAAATTTAGTAAATATAAGGCAATATCATTTCTTTGAATAAGGAATTTTTTTTCATGAATTAACATTCTATATTTAGAAACCAATGAGATAAATTTATGAAACTAATTTTTAAGCTGTTTTTAGTACTACTTATTTCCTTTCCTGCATTGCCTCAACCGGAAGACCCGGGAAGTTCGCAAGCAGGTAGATTCACAGTTCAATTATCGAGATTAAGTAGAAATTTTACTTGTACTGTTGTTTACCCTGCTATATCATCGGGGCAAAATACCCCTCCCGATACTTCACAGGGCAAATTTCCCGTGATAGCATTTGGACACGGATTTTTTATGCAGACAAGCTATTACACTTCTATTTTTAATCATTTAGCTTCACACGGATTTATTGTTATAGCTCCTCAGTTTTTCGATACTCAACACGGTGAGCTTGCCCGTGATTTGCTCACTTGTATAAACTATATCAAATCGTTAAATAATGACAGTAACTCACCACTATTCGGATTAATTGACACATCTTCAATTGGTGTAAGCGGGCATTCAATGGGAGGCGGAGCTTCGCTTTTGGCTACCGTTTACGATTCAATTATAACAATTGCCGTGCCTCTTGCAGCAGCTGAAACAACACCTTCGGTAATAAATATTATTAACGAATCTAATTCAATTTTATATCTGATTTCTGCTCAAAATGACGGTATTACACCTCCGGGAACAACACAAACTCCAATGTATAATAACGCTGTTCCCTTTAAAAGCATTCTCTATTTAAAAGGTGCAAATCACACTAAGTTTATGGATACTAATCTTTTTGATTGGACTGACCCAAACGGGTATATGACTCGCTTAAACCAACAGAGATTAACGAGAAGATACCTGACCGCTTCTTTCAAGCATTTCCTTAAAAAAGATACTACTTATTGGACTTACTTGTTCGGTGCCGAAAACCAATTAGATACTTCGGTAATTTTGAACTTTGAAGCAAAATCACTTCCGTTATCCGATTTTACTCTCACGGCATCTTATGATACTCTTGAAATAAATGCTAACGCACAATTTAATTGGCAAAAACCGTTTACACTAAATCTTAACGATATAATTTCTTACAATCTTGAAATAGCAACATCGCCTGATTTCCTTGAAATTCTTGAAACTTATGAAGGTATAACCGATACTGCATTTTCGGTTGATTTTGTAGAATTTGGCGTCTATTATATTAGAGTGAGAGCTATTGCCTCTGATACAAGTATAACAAGTTATTCAAACACCTGTAGTATAGCTGTTTATATTCCCGTTTCTGTACGGGAGAAAGCGGGTTTAGGTATTCCTCAATTTTTTGACAACTATCCAAACCCTGTTAAACTTTCAGACAATAACAAGTCTGTTTTCCCGTACTATTTTCCCGAACCTCAAAAATTTTCAGTTAAAGTTTACGGAATAGACGGTACTTTAATCAAATCATACCCTGAACAATTTGCAGGTGAAGGTTTCGGATATTTCTATTTTGACGCTAAGAGCAATTCCGGGAATTTATTACCCGCCGGAGTGTATTTTGTTAGAATATTATCCGGCAGTACTTCAGTAACCAAAAAAATATTGTTAGTAAAGTAGATAAATCTTAAAATTTTCTAAGGTTACATCATTTTTCGCCAAATTACCGGTTATTATTACCCTGAGTGATCTGTGGTAATTTTTTTTGCCTCTGTTTAATCATATAGGCACTATTTCTATACTTCACTCAACATTTAGGACAATAGATTCGCTCCTCGAACTCCCGCACTCCGAACCCCGAACTTACTTAAGAAAAACCATCTTACCTGTTTGTGAATAAACCGGAATACTGCTGCCTTGTCTTACTTCTATGCGG
>JACSRR010000169.1 GCA_014879635.1 Ignavibacteriaceae bacterium
ACCTAACATTTCGTTTAGTCTGAAATCAAGTGTAAGATCACTCCCTATATTAAAACCGCTTGTAAGACTATCTAAAGTTACGGGAGTTACGTCTGTTGCAAAAAAACGGTCAACAATTCCCTTACCCGTTCCTTCTTTGATTGCTTCATAGAATTTTCTTACATACCCGTTTCTTGATACTACATCTCTGAACTCGTCTCGTCTGAAAGATATCAGTTCATTTGTGAAGTGGTCATATTCGTCTATTAATATATAGATTTTTGCATCATCATTTGTAGTAAAAGCGTTAAAAAATGAAGTTAATATTTCGTTACTAGATTTTTCCTCCAAAATTTCAGTCAATTCATCTCTAGAAAATAACTTGTAGGAATTATTAAAATATTTTACTCCGTCAATAACTTTTTTCCTGAATCCCCTAAAAGTCTCTTCATTAGAAGATGTCATAATTGAGCTAAAATCAAATCTAAGTATATAATAACTATTTGCCTTAGGTGTGGGGTTTTTACCAATATAATACTCACCGAACAATGTATCAAACTTATCTTTATACTCTATGCCGTAATAATACTCTAACAATGAAATAAATAAAGACTTACCAAACTTGCGTGGACGAAGAAAAAAAAGGTATTTCTCATTTAATTCTTCTAAAAGTTCCAAATATTTCGTTTTATCTACATAATAGCAGTTATCATCTTTTATTGCTTCAAAATTAGATATGCCGTAGGGGATTTTCTTCTTTGTCATAGTTCAATTATTCAGTGATTTTATTGAGGTAATATAGTCATATTCTCTATATTTTCAAATTTTGAGAATATTGCACTTTTAAGATTAAGTAATGTAAGAAAAACGGTAATCAAGATAAACCCCGATAAAGGATTTATAATATATTAGTCTATAAAGAAAGACCGGTAATAAATAAAAATGTAGCGAACGGATAGGGTTATCTAACCGTTCACTGCTTAATGATTTTATTTACGCTTTGGTCTGTAAATATGGACAGATTGACCGTAGAAAACTTCAGCGGCTTCCATAACAGTTTCAGAAAGAGTAGGGTGCGGATGAATAGTCAGTTTGAGGTCTTCTGCCGTGGCGCCCATTTCAATTGCGAGAGTACCTTCGGCAATTAATTCACCGGCACCGGGTCCGCATATACCGACACCGAGAATTCTACCGTTATCGGGGTCAATAATTAGTTTTGTTAGTCCGTCGGTTCTGTCAAGGGTTGTAGCTCTACCGGAGGCTGCCCAAGGAAATTTAGCAACTTCGTGTTTGATGCCTTTTTCACGGGCTTCGGTTTCAGTTATACCAGCCCAACAAAGTTCAGGGTCGGTAAAAACAACTGCAGGAATGGCTAACGGTTCAAAAGCAGTACGGTGCCCGGCAATTGTTTCAACTGCAACGCGAGCTTCGTGAGAAGCTTTGTGTGCAAGCATAGGGTCGCCTGCGATATCGCCGATTGCAAAAATATTTGGGTCATCTGTTTGAAGTTGCTTGTTTACGGCAATAAAACCCCTTTGAGTTGTTTTCACTTTGGTATTTTCTAAACCAAGTCCTTTAGTATTTGGTCTTCTGCCAATTGAGGCGAGAACATAATCGTATTTTTCTTCGAAAGGATTGCCGTTTTTATCCTGCATTTTTACTAAGATTCCGTCTTCCTTGTCTTCAAGAGAGATAACTTTAGATTCAAGCATAATTTTTTCGAACTTGGCTGTAATCATTTTCGAAAGGTGTTGAACAAGGTCTCTATCTGCACCGGGAAGAAGTCCGGGAGTCATTTCGATTACAGAAACTTTGGAACCGAGAGCATTATAAACCGAACCAAGCTCTAAACCGATGTATCCTCCGCCAATTACCAGTAATCTCTGAGGAATAGCCGGCAAATCAAGAGCCGAGGTAGAGTTTAAAAGTCTTTTTGACTCAATATTAAATGCGGGAATTGTGGTAATTTCGGAACCGATTGCAATAATAGCTTTTTCAAATTCGAGTTCTTCAGTAGTACCGTCAACTTTATCAATTTTCAGAGTTTTTGAAGAAGTGAAAGTAGCCCTGCCTTGAATATAGTTGATTTTTCGCTGTTTTGCGAGAACACCTAATCCGCCCGTCATTTTACCGACAACAGAAGATTTCCATTCCCTCAATTTATCCAAATTAATTTTAGGAGCGTCAAATTCAATACCCCAGTGAGCGGCTTCTTTAGTTTCGTTCAGAAGTTTAGCTACATGAAGAAGAGCTTTTGAAGGGATGCAGCCTCTGTAGAGACAAACACCGCCGGGATTTTTATCTAAGTCTATAGCTGTTACATTCATTCCGAGATCAGCAGCAGCAAAAGCCGCAGCGTAACCTCCCGGACCAGCACCAATAACTACGAGTTGAGTTTTATTCATAATATCTACCTCCCCAATTAACCTTCAACCAAAAGTTTAAACGGGTTCTCTAATGTTTCGGAAATAAATCTAAGGAATCTTATTGCATCGGCACCGTCAACCAACCTGTGGTCATAAGATAAAGACAACGGCAACATATTTCGCGGCACAAAATTGCCGTCAATATAAACCGGTTCTAATTGCGAACGGGATACGCCGAGTATTGCAACTTCAGGGGTATTTACGATAGGTGTAAAATAAGTGCCGCCAATACCGCCCAAATTAGAAATTGAGAAACAGCCGCCTTGTAAATCGTCAATGCCGGCTTTCTTGTTTCTGGCTTTTTCCGAAAGATTGTTTATTTCAACCGAAATTTGAGTAAGGTTCATTTTGTCAGTATTTTTAAGCACGGGCACCATTAAACCGTATTCGGTATCAACGGCAATCCCGATGTTAAAGTATTTTTTGTAAACAATCTCTTTTTTACCCATATCAACGCTTGCGTTAAATTGAGGAAATTGTTTCAAAGCTGCGGTAACAACTTTAACTAGTATTGAAGTCATTGTAAGCTTTCCGCCTGCTTTTTGAACAACAGGGGCAAAGGTTTTACGCATCTCTTCAATATTTGTAATATCAGCTTTATCAAACTGAGTAACATGCGGAACGGTTGCCCAAGCATAACTTAAATGCTCAGCAGTTTTAGAACGAATGTTACTCATCGCTTTTCTCTCAATTTCACCAAATTTTGAGAAATCGGGGAGAGCTTCTTGCTTAATGTTTACAAATCCCGACTGCGGATAAGAAGAGGGCGAAAGCGTTATTCTGCCTTCATTCAGTTTTTTAACATAAGCTTTGATATCTTCAATCGAAATTCTTCCGCCAATTCCGGAACCGGGTACTTGATTAATATCAACCCCGAGTTCGCGCGCTAATCTCCTAACTGAAGGAGCTGCGGGAGCCGATTTACTTTGTAATGGTGGTTGCATTTCCATAAATGCTCTGGGGGGCTCGGCAGTCATAACGGGAGATTTTAATTCCTCGTTCATAACCACAAGCTCATCCATTGTTGTTCTTACATACTTTGACTCCACAGGGGTATCAACCACAACCGGCTCAGATACTTGAGCTGCAGGCTTTGTTGATTGTACGGGAGCAGGAGCTGATTTAACTGTGTCATCGCCCTGAATTTTCATAAAGGCTTTGCCTACATCGGCTTTACCACCGTCTTTAACTAATATTTCGACCACCTTGCCGGATACGGTTGATGGCACTTCAATAGTGGCTTTATCTGTTTCAATTTCAAGCAGGGGAGTATCAATTGCAATAACATCGCCAACTTTGAAAAGTACTTTAGATACAATAGCGGAAGTTATATTCTCGCCTAATTCAGGGAGCAATACATCTTTGATACCGCCGGTAACTTTTGGTGCTTCGGTTGATGTTGCAACAGGTGCTTTAGTTTCGGTCTTAGCCGGTGCAGGTGTTTCGGAAACGGGTGTCTCTTTAGTTTCTTCTACAGCGGGGGCAGATTGGGCTTCACCTTCTAGAGAAAAAACAACCGCACCTATGTTTAATTGCCCGCCTTCTTTAGCAAAAACTTCTTTTACTTTGCCGGAAACCGAAGAGGGCACTTCAATAGTAGCTTTATCGGTTTCAATTTCGATAACTGATTGGTCTTCTTTAACGGTATCTCCGGCTTTAATTAAAACTTTTGACACAACAGCAGAAGTAATATTTTCACCTAATTCCGGTAATTTAAATTCGTTACTCATAGTATTAATCCTTATATCCTTTCGCTCAATTAAGAAATTGCGGGGTTAAGTTTATCGGGATTAACTTCCAAGTCTTTAATTGCCTTAGCAACATCAGACATTTTAAGTTTACCTTTAAGAGCTAAGCCGTAAAGGGCGGCAACGGTAACATAACGGTAATCAACTTCAAAGAAATCACGCAACTCTTTTCTGCCTTCGCTTCTTCCGAAACCGTCAGTTCCGAGTGTTATTAATCTGCCCGGCAACCATTTTGAAATTGAATCGGGGATCGCTTTAATATAATCAGATGCAGAGACAAAAACGCCGTCCTTTTCGTTTGAAAAGAGTGTTGAAATGTAAGGAGTTTTTGAACTGTTTTTTGGATGAAGCAGATTGTAGCGTTCACACTCTAAAGCTTCTTTTCTTAATTCTTTATAGCTTGTGGCACTGTAAACATCAGCAGTTACGCCATATTTTTCGGCTAACAAATCTTGAGCTTTCAGGACTTCGTTCATAATAGTACCACTACCAAAGAGATTAACCTTCAGGTCATTCTTCGATTTTTTACCTGCTTTTAATTTATACATTCCTTTTACGATGCCTTCTTTAGCGCCGTCGGGCATTTTCATCATCGGGTAGTTTTCGTTCATAACGGTAATGTAATAGAAAATATCTTCACGGTCTTCGTACATTCTTTTAATACCGTCTCTGATAATTACCGCCAATTCGAAAGCAAATGCCGGGTCATAAGTTGCGAGTGTAGGAACGGGGTAAGCCAAGTGATGACTATGTCCGTCTTGATGTTGTAATCCTTCGCCGTTTAGAGTAGTTCTACCTGCTGTACCGCCAATTAAAAAGCCTTTGCATTTCATATCTGCTGCTGCCCAAACAAGATCGCCAATTCTTTGGAATCCAAACATTGAGTAGTAGATAAAGAAAGGAATCATATTAATTCCGTGTGTGGCATAAGCGGTTCCTGCTGCAATTAGCGAAGACATTGAACCGGCTTCAGTAATACCCTCTTCAAGAATTTGTCCGTCAATAGCCTCTTTGTAATACAACAAACTTGCTTTATCAACAGGCTCATATAGCTGACCGACATGCGAATAAATACCTACCTGGCGGAAAAGTGCTTCCATACCAAATGTTCTGGCTTCATCAGGTACTATAGGAACAATGAGTTTACCGATTTCGGGGTCTCTCAATAATTTTGCGAGAATTCTAACAAAAACCATAGTAGTAGAAACTTCTCTACCGTCGGTACCTTCGTAAAACTCTTCAAAAACTTCTTCGGGAGGAGTTTTAATTGGGCGTGCGGTAACTTTTCTTTCGGGGAGAGAGCCGCCAAGGGCGTTTCTTCTTTCGCGGAGATAGATCATTTCCGGGCTATCATCTGCGGGTCTGTAGAAAGGAGCTTTTGCAACTTCATCATCAGAAATAGGGATGCCGAAGCGGGTTCTAAATTCCCTCAATTCGTCTTCGTTCAATTTTTTCTGTTGGTGAGTAATGTTTTTACCTTCTCCTGCCTCACCAAGTCCGTAACCTTTGATGGTTTTAACGAGAATAACGGTGGGTTGATGTTTAGTTTCAACGGCTGCTTTAAAAGCTGCGTAAACTTTTTCGGGGTCATGCCCGCCTCTTCTCATTTTCCTAATTTGGTCATCAGAGAGGTGTTCAACCATTTTGGTAAGATCGGGATGTTTACCGAAAAGTGTTTCTCTAATATAAGCACCTGATTCGGTAGAGAGTTTTTGGTACTCGCCGTCAACTGTATCGGTGAGAGTTTTAACTAAAATTCCTTTATCGTCTTTATCGAAGAGAGGATCCCAATCTGAGCCCCAAATAACTTTGATAACATTCCAGCCTGAGCCTCTGAAGTTGGCTTCGAGTTCTTGAATAATTTTACCGTTACCTCTCACGGGACCGTCAAGCCGTTGCAAGTTACAGTTAATAACAAAAATTAAATTGTCAAGTTTTTCACGGGCGGCAAGAGAAATAGCACCGAGAGCTTCCGGTTCATCGGTTTCACCATCACCAAGGAAAGCCCAAACTTTGTTATTGTTCGTATTTTTAATCAATCCTCTATCTTCGAGATATCTATTAAAACGGGCTTGATATATTGCCATAAGAGGTCCTAGACCCATTGAAACGGTAGGAAATTCCCAGAAATTAGACATAAGCCAAGGGTGTGGGTAAGAAGAGAGACCGCCGCTTGGTTTAAGTTCGCGTCTAAAATCTTCGAGTTGTTCTTGAGTTAGTCTGCCCTCTAAGAAAGCTCTTGCGTAAATACCGGGAGAAGCATGACCTTGAAAATAAATTTGATCGCCGGAGGATTCACCGGTTTTGCCTTTAAAGAAGTGATTAAAAGCAATTTCGTAAATAGTTGCGGCTGATGCGAAAGTAGAAATGTGCCCGCCAATTCCGTTTTCAATTTTGTTGGCTCTAACCACCATTGCCATTGCGTTCCAGCGAATTATACTTTTGATTCTTCTCTCAATTTCTCTATCGCCCGGGAAAGGAGTTTGTTTAGAGCGAGGTATAGTGTTCAGATAGGGGGTGTTAGCAGAAAAGGGGATGTGAATACCTGCTTTTCTGGCTCTGATTTGGAGCAATTGCAAAAGTTCGATTACCCTTTCAGGACCGCCGTGTTGCAGCACATAATCTAACGAATACAACCATTCTTGATTCTCAATTTCATATAGTTCTTGAAGTTTACTGTTATCTTCAGTCATGACATTCCTTTAAAATTAATAAACTTTTTATTTGGGGTCGGTTTGATGTAAAATAATCTGCAAATTTAAACATTTTTTAGATAGAACACAAAGCAGGATTAATATGATTAATCTAAGGCAAGTTATTTTATGGCTTATCGGATTTTTCGGTGGCACTATTTTTACAGTGTAAATTTCCCGTACCGGTACTTTAAAAAATTGTTATACTTTAAATGTATAAACGGATGATTTGTTTTTATTACAGAAGAGATGCATAAGCTCAACGAATTCTTTTTCACAATTGGAAAGTAATGATTAACAATAAAAAATGATTCTGATTGTGCCGCCCTACGGTTAGGATATTTATAAATGTGACCACTTACGGGGTTGAAACCAAGCAGGTTTGCAATTAAAACTAAGTACGAAAAACAAATAATAAAGAACTTTTTTCTCTCTTTTCTCTCTGTATGCTTCTTGCGGTTAAATTATATTTTGCCAACTATTAATCATATAAGCCCTTTCACTTTGCACCTACTTTATAATTATAAGCCAATATCAACAACAATAAACAATTCCACATCTAAATTAAAATCATTAAATTTAAAGTTTGTAAATTTTCAGTTTATAAGGATTGTAATGGACATTATCTCAGAATTAGAACAACGCGGTTTAATTTATCAATCTTCCGGATTAGAGGCATTAAAGGAGAGATTAAAAGAGGGGCAAATTACGCTTTATTGCGGTTTTGACCCAACCGCAGACAGTTTGCATATCGGTTCGTTAATCCCTATTTTATGTTTGAAGCGTTTTCAAGATGCAGGTCATAAACCTGTTGTAGTTGTAGGCGGTGCTACTGCTTTATTAGGCGATCCTTCCGGAAAAGAAAAAGAGAGAGATGTGAATCCCGGCGAATTAGTTGCAGGTTGGGCTGAAATGATAAAAAATCAGTTAAGCGGTTATCTTGATTTCGGTAATTCTGAAAATAGTGCAATTATGGTGAATAATTATGAGTGGATCTCTAAGATTTCAGCTTTCGAATATTTGAGGGATATAGGTAAAAAATTCTCTGTTAATGTTATGGTTTCAAGAGAGTCGGTTAAAAGAAGGCTTTCTGACCCGGAAAAAGGTATTTCGTACACTGAATTTTCATATATGATTATGCAGGCATTTGATTATTTGAAGTTAAATGAAAAATATAATTGTGAGCTTCAGGTTGGCGGTAGTGACCAATGGGGAAATATCACGGCGGGTATGGATTTAATTTGGAAAAAGCTAAACAAAAAAGTTCACTCTCTTACTTTTCCGCTTATAGAAACAGCCGACGGACATAAAATTGGCAAAACAGAAAAGGGTACTATCTGGTTAGACGGTAAAAAAACTTCACCTTATGAACTGTACCAATATTGGCTTAATATTGATGATAAAGATGTTATTAAGTTCTTGAAATTTTATACTTTTTTAAGTTTAGAAGAAATTTCTATTTTAGAAAAAGGTGTTTTGGAGAATCCCGAAAAGAGGGAGGCACAAAAAGTTCTCGCTTCTGAAGTTACTGCAATTATTCACGGAATGAAAGAGCGTGATAACGCTATAACGGCTTCTAAAGCTTTTTTTGGAGAAGCTGAATTAAATGAACTTCCCGAAACTACTTTTGAATCGATCTGTTTAACTACTCCGCACATTAAAGCTGTTAAATCTGACGAGATGCCTAAAATTTTAGATTTGTTAGTTGAAGGTGAATTTTTTACTTCTAAATCTAATGCCCGAAAAGATGTTCAAGGCGGAGGCATTTATCTTAACAATAAGCGAATTACCGATGTAAATTACACAGTTTCAGACGAAGATTTAATTCACGGTAAATACTTTGTATTAAGAAAGGGTAAAAAGAACTTTAAACCCGGTGTTTTATTAAGTGGCGTTTAACAAGGTATTCGGTAACCTTGGCGAAATTGTAGCAATCAAAAAATTGAAAGATGAAGGCTATAAAATTCTCGCAGAAAATTACACCTACGGAAAAGGTGAAATAGACATTATTGCAGAAAAAGATGATGTTGTTGTGTTTATAGAGGTTAAGTATAGAAATTCTTTAAATTTTGGTTCTCCGATTGATTCTTATACCCGTTCAAAAGCCAAACAAATAAGAAAAATTGCTGAAGCTTACCTCTATCAAAAAGAAATTACGAATAAAGAAATAAGATTTGATTTTGTTGGTATTGTGCCGGCAGGAGATAATATAAAATTTGAAGTTGAACATATTAAAAATGTGATGGATTATTAAAAATCATGCTTCAAAGGGCATTAAAAATATTTGATACAATTCAAGAAAAAACCGGTTCAATTGTCTCGTTGTTTTCTCTTTTTCTTGTTTTAATGGTAGTTGCCGATGTTTTACTCCGGTATCTATTTAATTCTTCTTTTATTTTTATGCAAGAATTAGAATGGTATTTTTATTCAATTATTTTTCTCGGCGGTGCCGGTTATACGCGCGATCATCCGCTCGAGCAGCACTACCGCGACAACCGCCTCAACCCGATCCACGAGGGCACCAACGGCATCCAGGCGCTCGAC
>JACSRR010000103.1 GCA_014879635.1 Ignavibacteriaceae bacterium
TTTTTATTTTTATAAATTATTAAGGTGTTTTTCTACATGATTCAAAAGTTTTTGCCTATAATGTTGATTTTGTTTTTTTCTTTAATTATAACCGGATGTGATGATAATGAATCTTCCATTACTCCGCCTCCCACGCCAGAAGTTCCGTCACAATACACCGGTATTTGGAAAGATTCTGTTTCCATCGGAAATGCAACTTTGGTTATAACAACTCAATTGAGCGGTTCAAATACAGCACTCAGAGACACTACAACTTTCCGCTTCATCAAATTAGATTCTCCTACTTGTTCTTCAACTCAAACGATAAATTTTGCCGGTTCGGTTAGAAATGATTCACTTTTCTTAAAAATTAGCCCCGGAATATCTACGGAATCAGAATGGAGTTTCAAAGGTAAGATTAATTCATCGGGTAACTCAGTTTCAGGTGAAGCTGAAATTAAAAATAGAGGTATGTTTGTTTGTGCAGACGGAACTTATAAATTTAATATGAATCTCAGAAAACAATAAAAATCTTTTAAGTGTTAATTTGTAATAGTTTGCGGATTTCTTTTATCCGCAAACTATTTTTTTTATGTATTCTTATTTTTTGCCCTGTTTTTATCCATAGCAAGTTTTATCCCGCCTCTAATGACAATTTAGTTTACTCTTATTAAAATCTTTATTCACTATAAATTAATCAAATTTTCTCAAGAGAATATATACCTCTTACATAAAAAATGCTTGATACAATTATTGAACCGGAGGAGAGCATAAAAACAGATTTATATATTTGTTTTAAGTGAAATTCACGCATTATTCCTTCAGCAGGGAAGAAGTTATTTAACGGAAGAAACAAAAAGATTATTAAAACTACAAGGTAAACAAGACAAATTAAAAACGATAGTGTAGCTCCTTGTGATGAGGCTATCCTGATAGGATTTTTCTCCTTGAAATTTATGAATATTCCTCCCATTCCAAAGTTTACCGAAAAGAAAAAGATTGAAGAAAAAACTGAGCAAAGCATTAGCGGTAAAATTAATGAGTTGTCAAATTTATTTGCCGTAAATATGGCTGTGAAAGCGGCAATTAAAACCATAAAAAGTGCATAGGGTATTGACCTGTAAAACATTGTTTTAGTTGTGCTTATAGGTGCAGACTTAATCATCCAAATTTGATTTCCCTCAATTGAAGGAACCGGAAAAACGAATCTTAACGAGAGCGTTAAAAGTAGAAATATTCCGAATAGATAAACTGATAAAAAGATTAAAGGCTGGAGATTTACATTTTTTGTTGCTAATTGTGTTACTCCGGGTAAACTTCCTGTAAAAATTAATATTAACACAACCAGAACAGTAAAATGGATAATCTGAGTAGGCTCACGCATAAAAAGGTGAAATTCTCTTTTCAAGAAGTTTGATTTTAATGACTCAATTATTGATTTCCCGTTTTCAAATCCGAAAAAGACTTTTCCTTTCTGTTCTTTACTGACAATTCCGTCTAAAATATCTTGCGATTTGTGAAAGGAGTTGATAAAAAAATGCTTTCCCGTGAAAAAGAGAATTATAAACAGCCCGCCGGATAATAATACTTGAGCAATAGAATATTGAATTGTTAATGAGTAATTACCCGAATTGTAAAAAAACAATGCTTCAGAAATCCAATTATTTGGAAGTAAATATAGAAACTTCGGAATTGCTTCATTAAAATAACGGTCAACATCCGGGAAGAACCTAATTACGCTTCTAACCATTTTTGCAGGGGATACAAATTTGAAATAAACAAACAAACTACCTGCATAAAGTGCTATCAACCCCACAATTGTTGATTTAATCCCTATTTTAATACTTAAGTTAAGAAGTACTATCAGGGTTAACCCGCCAATAATACCGGCAGTAAACATAAAAGGAAAAAAGTTAGTAACAAATAGAAGTGCTGCAGTTAGAATATCAATTTCAAAATAATAACAGTAAGCAGAATAGACCGAAACAACTATCATTATTAAGGTTCCGGAACTGTAAAAAAAGTTTTCGAAAAATTTAACGGTAAATAGTATTTCAGGCTTTAAAGGTTTGTTAATTAAAAAATTGATATCTCCGGATTTAACCAAAGTTGAATAAAATACTAAAATGTTGCCTGCATTCACTGCCAGAAAAAAAACGAAAAGAATTATTGAGATAAATTGATGTAGCAGAAAAAGTCCGATTCTTAAATCATTTAACAGATATCCGATTGCTTTTACAGTGAATATAAAAGAGCCTGCCGCAAATGCTAAATAAACAATAGAACTAAGAACGCTTTTAAGTCCGTTTTTAAAAGACATTCTTACATCAGGTCTGAACCAAATCAATAATTTGTAGAATATTAGGGTAATAAATTGGTTCATTTAATCTTTAGTTAATTCGATAAACAATTCTTCGAAGTTTTGACTCAATTCAGTTTTTCTTTTTATCAGATTCTGAATATTATCATCAAAAATGAGTTTACCGTTGTTGATGATTCCTACTCTATTACAAATCTCTTCTACAACATTTAAACTGTGAGTTGACATAAAAACGGTTAATCCCGCATCAGTTTTATCTTTAAGAAACTGTTTGAGTATATAGCTGCTTTGTGGGTCTAAGCCTACCATAGGTTCATCAAGTATTATTAAACGGGGATCATGAATAAAAGCGGAAGTTATAGCTATTCGCTGTTTCATTCCTTGCGAATATTCTTCAGTGCGTTTATCAATCCAATTGCCGATTTTAAATATTTCAATAAATTCGTCAATTTTTTCTTTAATTTTTATTTTTGAAATACCGTATAAGCCACCCGAGAAAAAGAGAAACTCCCTTCCCGTTAGTTTTTCATAAAGATAGGGCTGATCAGGTACATATCCGCAATTTCGTTTTATAAAATTGATATCATCGTTTATTGAAACACCGTCAAGAATGATATCACCGGAATTTATTGCATATACACCGGTAAGCATTTTAATAGTTGTAGTTTTACCGGCACCGTTATGACCTAAAAATCCATAGAGATTACCCTTGTTTATGGTTAAGTTTAGTGAGTCAACAGCTGTAAAATTTCCGAACTTTTTTGTGAGGTTTCTAAATTCTAACATAACACTTTAAATATTTAATCAACTAACAATTAATATACCTTTAATGGTTCAAATATTTATTGTTTGAAACAACAATGTGTGATTGTATATTTTTTAAGTACAGTTAAATCTATTGCGTTGCTGAAGGTAAAAAATTCCTTATAACCGGATATCTTTTGACAATTCAGTGGCAGGGGTTATTTGCAAAAGGGGATGTTTTAGAAAAGGAGTCAAATTAGATTGATATTTAAATTGATTTCCAATGCTTTTTCAACCTTTTTCATTCATCCTAATCTTAAATTAGAGTTACCAATTTTAGAATGATAACAAATACCGGTTGAAATTACTGTAATTTTAAGACTCTTTCGTTCTGTTCAATTGCCGAAAGAAACTCTGCTTTTGGGTTTTTCTGTCTCGCCATAGTAATTGAATATTCAGATTCGGCAATAAAAACGAGATTTTCATTTTTATCAAAATAGAGGTAGTTGTTTCTAATTCTTTTTAATTCATCTATTTCAGATTCATCAGAAAATTTTACCCAGAAAGCTTTGTAAGCAGACATACCAGCAAATTCAACACTTGCACCATATTCGTGGAGCAAACGGTATTTAAGAACATCAAATTGAAGCTCGCCTACAACACCGATAACTTTTTTATTACCGCCGTCTTGAGTAAAAAGCTGGGCTAATCCCTCATCGGTAAGATATTGAATTCCTTTTTCGAGTTGTTTTGTTTTGAATGGGTCTTGATTGCGAACAACTCTAAAAATTTCGGGTGCAAATCTTGGAATACCTTTAAAGATAAAGTTCTCACCTTCGGTTAGCGTATCGCCAATCATAAAAGTACCTGAATCATAAAGCCCGATAACATCACCCGGAAAAGCATCTTCGACAACAGTTTTATTTGCAGCCATAAAAGTAGCAGGGTTAGAAAATTTTAAGTCCCTGTTTAACCGTACATGGTGGTAGAACTTATTTCTTTCAAATTTACCGGATACAATTCTTAAAAATGCAATTCTATCCCTGTGTCTTGGGTCAAGATTAGCATGTATTTTAAATACAAATCCTGAAAATTCACTATGATCAGGTTGTATTATTCCCGTCGTAGATTCTCTTTTGGAAGGGGCGGGAGCAATTTCAACAAAAGTTTCGAGTAATTCGTTAATACCAAAATTATTAAGAGCGCTTCCAAAAAAAACGGGAGCTAGTTTGCCTTCAAGGTAGGCTTTTTTATCAAAATCATCGTAAATAGCGTCAATAAGTTCAACATCATGCCTTAAAACTTTTGCTTCGTCTCTAAAAACATCATCTAAAGCAGGGTCTTCAAGCCCGTTAAATAATTGGACATCTTCTTCAATTTTAGTTTTATTGGTCTGATAAAAAGCGAAAGTACTTTTGTGAATGTTATAAACGCCTCTAAATTTATATCCCATACCAAGCGGCCATGTTAAGGGTCTAACACGAATTGAGAGTTTAGATTCAAGTTCATCAAGAAGTTCGATTGGCTCTCTACCTTCCCGGTCAAGTTTGTTAATAAAAATAATAACGGGGGTATTTCTCATTCTACAAACACCCATTAATTTTTCGGTTTGTTCTTCAACTCCCTTCACACAATCAATTACAAGGATTACACTATCAACAGCCGTAAGAGTACGGTAGGTATCTTCGGCAAAATCTTTATGTCCCGGTGTATCAAGCAGATTTATTTTATGCTCTTTATAATCGAAAGAGAGCACGGATGTTGCAACAGAAATACCTCTTTGTTTTTCGATTTCTAAAAAATCAGAAGCTGCCGTCTTTTTAATTTTATTAGATTTTACCGCACCCGCAATGTTTATTGCACCGCTATAGAGCAGCAGTTTTTCGGTTAATGTAGTTTTACCTGCATCGGGGTGACTAATAATAGCAAATGTTTTTCTTTTTGTAATTTCTGATTCGTAATTCATGTAATAAATTTTAGTTTTTAAGGTAAATGTGTAAGAATACGGGATAAGCCGTTACAGGAAGGTTTTTGATAGTAAATTAAAAAAAATCATCTCTAAATATAATAATATATCTTGAAATTGTATTTAATGGTTGTTTGATTTTTTGCCACTGAAAAATTCACTAAGCTCTTGTACCAACATAGTTTGACAGAAAAAATAAAAATTTTTGACATGAGAAAGTAAATACTTATATTTGCATCTTGTATAATTATAAATTTAGAGGAATAAATGTTTGCAGTAGTGGACATATTAGGTCAACAATTCAAAGTTACCGAAAAAGGAAAGTATAATGTACCGCGTATAAAATCAGATGTTGATTCAGAAGTTGAATTTGAATCTGTTTTATTACTTTCGGACGATACAAGTACTAAAATCGGTACACCCTATGTCAGTGCCGTTAAGGTTCGTGCAAAAGTTCTTCAACACTTAAAAGACGATAAAGTAATTGTTTTTAAGAAAAAAAGAAGAAAAGACTACGATAAGTTAAACGGGCATAGACAGCTTTTAACTAAAATTGAAATCCTAAATATAGGTTAAGGAGCAGAAAAATGGCACATAAGAAAGGACAAGGATCTACTAAAAACGGTCGTGATTCAAATGCGCAAAGACTTGGCGTTAAAGCTTTTGGCGGTGAGCTAATTACAGCGGGAAGTATTATAGTAAGACAGCGCGGAACAAAATTTCACCCGGGTGTTAATGTAGGCAGAGGAAAAGATGATACTCTGTTTGCTTTGATTGAAGGGAAAGTAGAATTTAAAAGAAAAGCCGGTGATAGGCAATATGTATCGGTTTATCCTGCTAACATAAAAGGAAATTAGATGAAGAAAATAACTGTTATCGGTTCCGGAAATGTTGGTGCAACTGCAGCGCAAGGTATTGCTTTAAGAAATTTAGCACAGCAAGTAATATTGTTAGATATTCTTGACGGTGTACCGCAAGGTAAAGCATTAGATATGTGGGAAAGTGCACCCGTTGAAGGTTTTGACTCGTCTGTAATTGGTACAAATGATTATGCTGATACTTCAGATTCCGATATAATTGTTATAACAGCCGGTTTAGCAAGAAAACCCGGCATGAGTCGTGATGATTTACTTCATAAGAATGCCGAAATAATGAAAAGTTGCGTTGAACAATCTGCTCCTCTGAGCCCCAATGCAATTTATATAATTGTTTCAAATCCACTTGATGTTATGACTTATGTAGCACTCAAAACAAGCGGATTTCCTAAACACCGCGTTGTTGGAATGGCAGGTATTCTTGATTCAGCCAGATTTAGATTGTTTATAGCTCAAGAACTCAAAGTTTCGGTAAGAGATGTTCAAGCTTTAGTACTTGGCGGTCATGGCGATTCAATGGTTCCTTTAGTTCGGTATTCAACAGTTTCCGGTATTCAAATCTCTGAATTAATACCGGAAGATAGAATTGAAGCCTTAGTAGATAGAGCAAGGCATGGTGGTATTGAGATTGTTAACTATCTTAAAACCGGTAGCGCCTATTATGCTCCGGCTGCTTCGGCGGTTGAAATGGTTGAAGCAATAGCAACCAACAATAAAAGAATTCTTCCGTGCGCCGCCTTTTTAGACGGTGAATACGGTCTTCATAACACTGTTTGCGGTGTTCCCGTTAAATTGGGAAGTGAAGGAATAGAAGAAATTGTTGCTCTCAGATTAACCGAATCAGAGCAATCTGCTTTGAATCGTTCTGCTCATGACGTTACTTCAAACATAGCCAAACTTTCTATTTAAATATATCCTATTTTGTGAAGGCTTCTCAGTAATGAGGAGCCTTTTTTTATTTTAAAGAGTTGAGTTAAGTGCAAATAGTTTAATTTTGATTAAATATTTTTAAAACTTATTAAAATTATATTCTTTTCAAACTATGTGAAGGTGATTTATGACCGGAGTTCAACTTAACGGAATTAAAAAAATCTATGAAGATGGATTTGAAGCCGTTAAAAATATCGATTTGACAATAAATGAGGGTGAGTTCATTGTATTGGTTGGTCCGAGTGGTTGCGGAAAAACAACTACATTAAGAATGATAGCAGGATTAGAAGAAATTACAGAAGGGGAACTTTATATAGACGGTAAATTATGCAATCATTTGCCATCAAAAGATAGAGATATAGCTATGGTGTTTCAAAATTATGCTTTGTATCCGCACATGACAGTTTTTGAAAATATGGCTTTTGGATTGAAGATAAGGAAAATGGATAACGGCGAAATAAAAAAAAGAGTGGAAGAGGCAGCATCAATATTAGCTTTAACCGATTATTTAAAAAAGAAGCCAAAATCATTATCAGGCGGGCAACGCCAAAGAGTTGCTTTAGGGCGGGCAATAGTACGAAAACCGAAAGTTTTTTTATTTGATGAGCCATTGAGTAACTTGGATGCTAAACTTAGAGTACAAATGAGAACCGAAATATCAAAGCTTCATAAAAACCTTGGTGCTATTACCGTTTATGTTACTCATGACCAAACAGAAGCTATGACAATGGGTGACAGGATAGTAATTATGAACAATGGTGAAGTTCAACAAATTGATAACCCCGTTTCAATTTATAAAAACCCCTTAAACTCTTTTGTTGCCGGTTTTATCGGTTCACCGTCAATGAATTTCTTTGACTGTACCTTGAAAAATGATGACCAAACTGTTATTAAAATAGATGACACAGAAGTGGAATTAAAGATATCTGAAAGAAAAATGAATGACCTTGAAAAATTTAACGGAAAAAAAGTTAAAGCCGGAATACGTCCTGAAGATATTAAAATAAATTGTGAGAGTGAAAGTGATTTATTTTTTGACGCTGAAACAGGTTTAGTAGAACTTTTAGGTAATGAATCGTTTTTATATACTGAATTGGGGAAAAACCAAATGATCTTAAAGAATTTATTGAAAGAGAGCTAGCGAATAATTCGGTTGAAGCATTGGGAAACCCAATCAGGAAATATTTAGAATCCGTTTTGAAAGACATTGCTATTAATCTTGATGTCAAAGTTAGTTTCAGATTAAATGACCAGAATGAAAAAAGGATGCCTGACGAATTGTTGAGTGAATTGAAATCAAGAATCGGTAAAAGTGGCGGACAGGACATTAAAGCAAAAGTCCCTATAATTGATCGTGTTGGATATTCTACAATTCTAGGAAATCTGCTATCCCATGATAATCCGTTCAATCCTAAAATTGGTGACTTAAGAGCTTTTTGGGCAGATATTATAGAGCTGGAAAAGATTTTTTATTGTCAAGAGGTTGGCTGCAAAAGACCGAAAGTGACATTAAGAAACTATGACAATGTTGCAAAGAAAATAAGATGCGGATGCGACACTACTAAATATGAATGGAAACCCTAATGAAGATAGCGCAATCACTACCTAAACCACAAAATTGGCAAGATTTTGAAACGCTCTGTAAAAAATTATGGGGAGAAATTTGGGATTGTCCAGAAATAAAGAAAAATGGAAGACAAGGACAATCCCAAAATGGGGTTGATGTTTACGGGATGCCTAAAAACGATAATGGATATTACGGTATTCAATGCAAAGGAAAAGATGAATATGTACATAAATCCTTTACCGAGAAAGAGATTGAAAAAGAAATTGAGAAAGCAATAGATTTTGAACCGAAACTTAAAAAATTATACTTTACAATAACTGCTAATAAAGACGCTAAGATTGAGGCTTTTGTCCGTAAAGAAAATTTGAAAAGTATTGAAAAAGGTTTATTTGAGATTCATTTGTTTTGTTGGGAGGATATCGTAGATTTAATTTTTGAAAATCAACGAACGCATGATTATTATGTAAATAGCATCAGTTTTAAAAACAACCATTCTGCTGAAATCAGTATTATTGAAACTACATTCTTCCCTAAATTTAAAAAGGAGAAAATTACCAAGGTTGGTAAAATTCAAAAACCATATAACCCTCGTGGAAACAATGTCTTGGATCTCTTAGGTCCATCTTTCGGAGATAATAGAGTGAAGACTAATAACAGTCTTAATAAAATTCAAATTAAGCTAAAAAACACAGGTATAAAAGATATTACAAACTTTAGAATAATCTTAAAGTTTGACGGCGATGTTGAAGATATCTCAAAAGACAATGTGAAAATTAGCGCCAAGAGAATTGTGTCTTCTTCACTAATTAATATTCAAAAAGAGGAAAATGCAGTGGAGATAATTCCTGCTAAAAATATTGTTGTGGGAGATGAAGAATTTTTTTTCGAGGAATTTTATTTCAAGACTCCTCCACACGAAACCTCCATTAAAATAAATTGGAAGTTTTTGTCTAGTAATTATAAGAATGAAGGTGAGCTGTCTCTTATACACATCT
>JACSRR010000101.1 GCA_014879635.1 Ignavibacteriaceae bacterium
TTGAGTTTATTCATCTCTTCTGCTATAAAAACAAATCTTCAGTTTATACACTAAAAGTTTAGCAATTTAACTAAGGTACCGGTACGGGAAAATTAAGCAATAAAATAATTGCCACCTAAAAATAAGGTGAACCTATTTAACATAACATTCAGAAATTCTATCACAATTATTTTACTTGGTTCATTAACTATAATTCTGAATTTATTCCGGTTTTTACCTTAATTTGAAAGACACATTTACAATTTTTATGAAATAGAATGAAGTTTTTATTGGCGGGCAGTTCTGTTGAAGATTATATTTACACTGATTCGGGCACACTAAATCAACCCGGAGGTATTTATTATTCTTCTCTCGGAATGTTAAATCTTAAAGATGAAGAAGACAATATTTCGATATTAACCTGTATTTCGGAGTCACAAAAGCACCTCTTTTCTGATGTATATGATAACTTTTCAGACGGGTTTTTCGTCAAAACAGATAAAATTCCGGTAATCCATCTTTATGTTGAAGGAGAAGGGGAGAGAAAAGAAAGGTATGAAAACATTGTTAAAGGTTTAATCCCTAAAGATTTTGATTACTCCTCCCTTTCAGAATTTGACGGCATTCTGTTAAATTTAATTACGGGGTATGAGTTTAGTCTTACCGAAATTAAAAAGTTTAGGGAGTCAACAAAAGCAGTGATATATTTGGATGTTCATTCTTTAAGTCGCCCGTTAAAAGAGAGCGGAGATAGAGTATTTGAAAAGATAATTGGTTTTGAAGAATGGTTACCATGCATAGATATTCTTCAGGCAAACGAATTTGAGTTTGAAACGCTTTCAGAGGGAAATGACGAATTTGAAAAAGCTGAAAAAATGCTTAAATCAGGGGTAAAAATTATACTACTTACCTTAGGTAACCAAGGTGTAAGAGCTTTCTTTTTGATAGAGGGGGAAATAAATTCGATTTATTTGCCGGGTTTAGAAGTTGAACAATTAAATAAAGTAGGCTGTGGCGATATTTTTGGAGTCGCTTTTTTCTTTTATTTTCTAAAAACATTAGATTTAACAACTGCATTAAAAAAGGCAAATGCCGCCGGCGGTTTAACCGCTTCATTCACAAATCGTGACAATTATAAATCACTTAAACAGGGAATTGAAAAATTAATTAATAGATGAACAAATTAAGAATATTGGTATTTGGCGCCGCAGGTATGTTAGGGCAAAGAACTGTCGAGTTTTTTGTAAAAAATAGTGCAAACTTGGTATTAGCATCGGGAATGGAGAAAGATTACCCCATCTTTGGAATAGATTATCAAAAGTGTGATATCACAAAGCGTGACGAAGTTAAAAGAATCACTTCAGATTTTCTCCCTGATATTATTGTAAATTGTGCAGCTTTCACCAATGTAGATTTATGTGAAACAGAAAGAGAGATGGCCTGGCGAGTAAATGTTTCTGCTGTTGAATACATTTCTGAAGCTGCAAGAACCTTAGATGCACATTTTATTCATATTTCAACAGATTATGTTTTTGACGGTGTAAAGGGGCAATATATTGAATCGGATATTCCAAAACCGTTAGGTTATTACGGTAGAACAAAATTAGCAAGTGAAAATGTTCTAAGAATAAGCGGTTCTATCAATACTATATTAAGAACAAATGTTTTATACGGATTTGTGCCGGGTAGCAGACCCGATTTTGTGCGCTGGTTAGTAAAATCGCTAAGAGAAGGTACTCCCGTTAGAATTGTTACAGATCAGATAAACAATCCGAATTACATAGATGATTTGGTTCAAGCAATAAGCAAGGTGGCTGAATTTAGAAAAACGGGATTATATCATATAGGCGGAAAGGAATTTTTATCCAGATACGATTTTACGATGCGAATTATCGATTTTTTTGGTTTAGATAAATCGTTAGTTACACCTTTACTAACCGAAGATTTAAAACAACCTGCTAAAAGACCTTTAAATAGCGGGTTAATTACTCTCAAAGCAGAGAGTGAACTTGGATATAAGCCTCACACAATAGAAGAAACTTTAGCAACAATTAAGAAATTAATCGACAATGAATAAATCCTTCCCTTTAAATGCAATTTGAGCGTTTAATAAGAGAAGATGCTCGTCAAATTGAGAATTTTCCGGTACTACATAGTTAAATTGGATTTGAGAATAATCATTAATTATGTAATTAACACCCAAAATATTCTGATTAATCCACGGTGAAAATGTGTCAGAATTAAATTCTTGTTTTCGTATTAAAACCTCAATCTTTTCGTTGAATTTATAACCTGCAGTAACTTGATAACTTTTTGGCTTAAAATTTGAATTACCCACCGGTTCAAAGTTTCCGAAAATCATTTCGGCAGTAAAGAGAAAATTATTAAATACTAATCGGGTATCTGAACCGAAAAGAATTCGTTTCCCTTCAAAAGAGTTTGAAATGCCCGGAATATCCACACTTTTATCTTCACTATATGCGAAATTTAAGGCAATTTCAAAACTATTTTTATTACCGGGGAGCTTAGGCGTGTATGAAACCCTTGACACATACATCATTTTGTTGTTGTCATTTCCTTCGTTTGAAAATCTATTACCGTTAAAAACACCTGCGTTAAAATTAATTGCCGTGCCGGGTAAATTGCCTCTAAATTGTACACCCAATTGCCGGTTTGGTGCAAGTCTTGTTACAACCGATCTATCAACAAAATCGATATCTGAAGTAGAAATTAAAACCTCTCTGCTAAACGGAGCTTTAAATACACCGGCGTCCAAAAACTGACCGGGAGATAACTGAAAGTAAATTCGAGCATCCAATAAAATGGGTGAACCGATAAAAGATGTCTGAATAAAATATCCGGCATCTTCAGAAATTTCACCACCCACTCTTAAGCGTACAGCTCGAAATTCGAAACCGTTATTACCGCTAATTCTTTCACTTTGCAGCTCACTTCCAAATCTAACAACTACTCCTAAAGATATTGCGTCATAAACATTGTCAAAAATAGACTTCTGCGTACTATCTTTATCATTTTGGGGATAAAGTTCTGATGGTTGAAAAATTATCACAATGAACAGTATGACGGCTGCAAGCAAATTTGTTTTTTTCATATCTATAGGGTTAAGTTAAAAGGAATATACTGAAGAAAAGCGTAAAATATTCTATATTAAATAATTATTAAATTTTACAGCCATATCATAACAATTAATTTTGATTTTTTAAAACAAAGGTGTGAAAATAATTTTCTTGCAAGGATAAAAGGAAGATTGAATTGAAAAAAAATTTAGGTGAGATTAGGTTAATATTTTTAATTAAAAGAGTTAATAACTTTGATAAAACAGGTGTGTTGAGCATTTACAATCGGATGAGCCGAAACCTTTTACTGGAATTTCGAATAATTCAGACAAATGAGAGGCTGTTTTATGTTCTTCGGTTAAATCTGTAAGTTTTATATAACAGCCAACAAAAGAACTCAGACTTTTTAGGTAGTCAATATGCCAATGGATTTTGGTTGATTTTTCTGAATGCCTTAGAATTCTTGCTTTTAAACCCCCTCCACCAAACGCAGACCCTACATATAAGTAAAAGCCTTTTTTAAAGAAGTGAAGCCCCATCTTTCCTACATTAATATCTTGCTCAAAATCCAGTTTAAAGATACAGATGTAGATTCCTTTACTATTATTTAACCCTTGAATTTCAGAATTCTCCATTATTGTAAATCCGGAGAGATTAATTAAAGGGTAAAGATTAGTGATGCTCTTTCTCTTCGTTTTCTTTTTCGTGTTCCTGCTCGTGATTGTCATTTTTCTTGCTTTCTTCTTTTATTTGGGTTGAATCTTTGGATTTTTCAGTCGCGGAATTCTTTCTCTTTTGTTCTTTTGAACCGAAAGTGTTTTTTAAGCCTTGAACAAATTCATTTTTCTCTTGTTCGGTGAATTTTGCTTCTGAGTGCATAATTAAATAATCTGAAAGGGGCATATCCAAGCTTATAACTAACTCGGCAGCTTCGTGTCCTTCTTTTTGTGTACCGGCAGGAAATTCGGATATATTAAAAGCTTTTCTACCGTTATGAACATGGCTTGCAACAGACCATGACACAGGAGCAATGTAAGAATACCAAGGCCATTTGGTTTCGTTACTGTGACAATCAAAACAAGCTCTAACTGCATATTCTCTTGTTTTAGGCGAATCCCAATTAGGTTCGGCAATTACAGGCGGGTTTGTTCTATCAACAGTTACAAACTGAATTCCTGCAAATATCAACAAAATTATACCAAGAGCAGTATATACAGCCATTTTCATTATTAATTTCCTTTAATTAAGTGAAAGAAAAATTCACTTTTTATTGCGAATTTAAAAGTATAACTTAAAAAACTTTTTTCATTTATTTTAGTCTAATTATCAAATAAAAGTAAGGAAGTCTTGCGAAAAATATTAATAATCACACTTTTTCTTTATATCCTTCCGTTTGCTCAACAATCTGAGTTCAGAATGGCAAGATTAAAATACGGAGGAGGCAGTGATTGGTACAATGACCCTTCGGCTGAGATCAACTTATTAAGATTTATCGAAAAAAATACCGGGCTTAAAGTAAGAGCCGAGTATAATTTTGTTGATATTTCAACCGAGGATATTTTCTCTTATCCGTTCCTGTTTATGACCGGTCACGGAAATGTGGTTTTAAGTGATTCTGAAGCTAAGCGGCTAAGGAGATATTTAGAAAACGGCGGTTTTTTATATGTTGATGATGATTATGGACTTGATAAGGCTTTTAGAAGAGAAATTGCGAAAGTTTTTCCGGATAATGGGCTTCAAGAAGTACCGTTTAATCATCCCGTTTACAACATTTTCTACAATTTTTCGCAAGGACCACCTAAAACTCACAAGCATGATGAGAATCCTCCGGGAGGTTACGGAATTTTTTACAACGGTAGAATGGTTCTCTATTATACAGTTGAGAGTAATCCTTCTGACGGTTGGGCTGATCCCGAAGTACACGATAACCCCCCAGAAAAAAGGGAAGAAGCCCTCAAATTTGGAACAAATATTGTTCTTTATGCTATAAGTAATTAAAAAAAGAAGTTTATGAATCAGAGTTATATTGAAGAGATAATTAAGAAGTTAATCAAAGTTGAAAACCGGGAGTTAAAGTCCTCTTTACTTTACGGTGTTCAAGTTGTATTTATAATTACTGTTGCGGCATTTGTGTTTTTTTCACTGCTTGAATTGGTTTTCAGAGGAGATACATTTTTCCGCTCTACACTCTTTTTTACTTGGACAGGAATAATTTTAGGCTCTTTTACTCAATTCATTTTTTTACCTGTTTACAAAAGATATAACCCATTTAAAGATTTAAATTATTTACTGATAGCCTCAAAAGTAGGAAAAGTTTTCCCCGGTATAAAAGATGATTTGTTAAATGCCCTTCAATTGGTGTTACTTGATAAGAAGCGAAGCGGAGTTTCGGAAAATTTAGTTAATGCCGCTTTTTTAGAGATTTATAACAAATCGAAAGAAGTTGTTTTTGAAAACGCAGTTTCGTATTCGAAACCTAAAAAGTTATTTGTTTATACATTAATCACATTTATTTTATCCGGTACATTGTTTTCGGCATCCGCCGGATTTAGAGATTCTGCTCATCGAATCGTAAATTACAACATTGATTTTGTATTGCCGCAGAAATATAATTTTGAGGTAGAACCCGGCAATTCAAGAGTTACAAAAGGCGAAGATCTTCAGGTAAAAATAAAAGTTAGGGGAGCTCCAGCTTCTGAACTCGATTTTTATTATAAAGATATTAGTGAAGCCGCATTTAACAAAGTTGTATTAACACCCGATTCTTTAGGAATTTTTAGCTTTAACTTTTTCACTTTAAGGACATCAATCTCTTATTATTGCGAAAAAGAAAATGTGCAAAGTGAACTTTTTCAGGTTGAAGTAGTTGATAACCCGGTAATTAGATCGTTTAAATTGAGCGTTACCCCTCCAGGTTATTCCGGCGAAACTCCCTATGAACTTATCGATAACGGCAATGTTTCGGGCTTAGCCGGCACTTTAGTTAAATTTGATCTTACCTCAAACCTCGTTTTAAAAAGTGCAAAAATTGAATATTTTGATACAACTTCTAACGAATTAAAAGTTGACGGAGTTAGTGCGGCAGGCATAGTTAGACTTTCGAAGAATGTTGATTATAAAATTGTTCTTACCGATACCGAAGGTAACAACAACCTCTCACCCGTTGTTTACTCATTCAAAGTTGAAGCTGACGGAACACCCACAATAGAACTATTAGAACCAAAAGAGAGTGTTACTCTTAATCAGGACCACCGGCTTAGAACTTTTTTGAAAATATCGGATGATTTTGGTTTCAGTTCGTTAAAACTTTATTACAGAATAAAAGAATCAAAATTTCAGGCGGTTTCGGATAAATATACTTCAGTAGAAATCCCATTCGCAAAAAATCTTAAGGAACAGGATGTAACTTACATTTGGAACTTAACTCCTCTTTTTTTGGCAGCGGGAGATGTAGTTAGTTTTTACTTTGAGGTTGCCGATAATGACTACACAAGTGGTTTTAAGAAGGCTCAAACCGTTGAATTAACAGTTAAAGTGCCTTCGCTTGATGAAATTTTTTCGTTAGTTGACGAAACTCAAAACTCCCTTGAAAGTGAGTTAAAGCAAGTACTTAAAGAAGCAGAAGAGCTTAAAAAAGAGTTAGACAAGATCGATAAAGAATTAAAATCAGACAAACAATCGCTAACATGGGAAGAGAAAGACAAAATTCAACAGGCATTAGATAAATTCAGCGAACTACAAGAGAAAGCCGAATCAATGAAAGAGATGCTCAATGATGCTAAAGACAAGTTAGCCGAAAACAATCTCCTTTCTAAAGAAACTATGGAGAAGTATTTAGAACTTCAAAAAATGTTTGACGAACTTTCTAATGACGAAATGAAAAAAGCTATGGAGCGTCTGCAGAAAAATCTTGAAAATATGAACAGAAAGCAAACTCAAAATGACCTTAGTAAGCTGCAAATGGATGAGGATGCTTTCCAAAAAAGTATTGAACGGACTCTTAATTTATTAAAACGAATTCAGGCAGAACAGAAAATTGACGAGTTGATGAAACGCGCCGAAGAGTTAGAAAACAAACAAAATGAATTAAATCAACAAACCGAAAAGCAAAATCTTCAAGACCCAAAAAATTCTTCCGAACTTGCTAAAAAACAAGAAGAAATCACGAAAGAGCTCGAAAAATTAAATGAGGAAATGAAAGAACTCAAAGATAAAATGAGCGAAATGAAAGATATGCCAAACGATAAAATGGAACAAGCTAACGAAGAGTTTGAAAAGCAGGAAAATGAGCAACTTTCAGAGCAAAGTGAACAAGATTTGCAAAAAGGGGATAAGCAAAAGGCATCTAAACAACAGAAACAAATTTCTCAAAATATGAAGCAGATGCAACAAAAAATGCAAGAAGTAAAAGATGCAATGATGCAACAAAATCAAATGCAAGTTTTTACCGACATGATGAAATTGGTCGATAATATTTTGAGTCTTTCTAAAGAACAGGAATCAATTAAAAAAAATACTCAATCTGCACATCCTAACGCACTTTTAACGGATGAAATGAGAAAACAAGATAACTTAAGAAGAAATCTTGATAAGATGTTGAATCAGCTTGGCGAACTTGCACAGAAAACTTTTGCTGTTACTCCCGAAATGGCAAAGGCTCTCGGAGATTCGAAACGGGAGATGAATGCAGCCGTAGGCAGTATGAACGAAAGAAATAATGGTTCTGCCGCAGGAAGTCAAGGTAAAGCAATGGAGTCGTTAAATCAAGCAGCATTACAAATGCAAAACTCACTCAATGCTATGATGATGCAGGGCGGAGGGCAGGGTGGTATGATGTCAATGTTGCAACAAATGGGGCAGTTATCGGGGCAACAAATGTCGCTTAACAATATGACTCAACAGTTAATGCAACAAAGCGGCGGTGAAATGTCAGGCGAAATGCAAGGTCAAATGCAGAGATTGGCTCAACAACAAGAATTAATCAGAAAATCTTTAGAGCAATTAAATAAAGAGGCTAAAGAATCAGGTAAATCTAAAACTTTACCCGGCAATCTCGATAATATATTAAAAGAGATGCAAGAGATTGTTGCGGATATGAATACGCAAAAGTTGGATGACGGCTTAGTTCAAAAGCAGGAAAAAATACTTTCAAGAATGCTGGATGCTCAAAGGTCAATTAACGAAAGAGATTACGAAAAGAACCGTGAATCTTATACCGGTACAAATATCCGAAGAGATTCTCCCGGTAATATTGACCCAAAAACAGGTAAAAAAGGGAGGGTTAATGATAATTTGAACCGGGCTCTAAATGACGATTTTTCAAAAGACTACGAAGAAATTATTAGAAGATATTACGAAATTATTAAAGCTGTTGATGGCAATTAGTGCTTTTGCGAAAAAAGTTAGGGGTTAAAAAAAGGAAGTTCTAAGTTCTGAGTCACGACCCTGCCGGGATTGGGAAAAATCAAATAAATTGTCTTTAATTGAGTTACAGGTGAATTTTTTGAACCACAAAACACAGTATGCTATAATAATATTTTGTAATTAACATGCGACCGCCTACAGGGACAAACAATTTTGATTTAGCCGGTTTATACAAACTTATTACTGCTTTTGCTTCAAAAAGTAGTTAAGTATTCCAAAATCAATTTCCAACAGCCAACAAAGTTTTTAGCCGCTAATCAATCAGTGAATATTTTTCGCTTTTTAACCCCCGCTCCCGGCCGGGTCGATACCGCACCCCGAACTTATAAAGCAATTTGAAAATATAGAGATATTAACTATATTACCCTAATAAAAACATTGAATAATAGAACCATGACAAAGAAGAAAATACCCTACGGCGTATCTAATTTTGAAAAAATAGTTAACGAGAATTTTTATTTTGTAGATAAGACAAAGTATTTAGAGGTAATAGAAAATCTTAACGAACAAAATCTCTTTTTTCTTCGTCCCCGCAAGTTTGGTAAGTCTCTATTTATTTCATTGTTAGAATATTATTACGGAATAGAGCATAAAGATAAATTTGATACATTGTTTGGTGAGTATTACATTGGTAAAAATCCTACTCCAAAGGCAAACAGTTATTATATACTCCGGTTTGATTTCAGTGGAATTTTAACATCAACTAATGAAAATACACTCAGAGAATTTTCTGCAAAAGTAATTGACGGTTTAGTGTATTTTTCCGATGCTTATCAATTATTTGATAAATCTGAGTTAGATGAAATACTTTCTCAACAGTCAAGTAATCAAATGTTACTAACTTTTTTTAGAAACTTTAACTCAAA
>JACSRR010000258.1 GCA_014879635.1 Ignavibacteriaceae bacterium
TCCGTCGTCGGCAGCGTCAGATGTGTATAAGAGACAGATACAAGCGGGATACAACCCATTTTCAATTCATGCTGATGATGTTTTGATTGATCTATTAACCGATAGCGGCACATCTGCAATGAGTTCTGAGCAATGGGCGGGGATTATGCGAGGCGATGAAGCTTATGCCGGCTCAAAAAGTTTTTACCGTTTTGATACCGTTGTTAGAAATCTTACCGGTATGCAACACATTATCCCTACGCATCAAGGAAGGGCATCAGAAAAAATTCTGTTCACTCTGTTAGGCGGGAAAGGCAAGAAATTTCTAAGCAACACTTTTTTTGATACCACCCGGGCTAATATTGAGTTTAGCGGTGCAGAAGCAATAGATTTTATTACCGAAGTAGGTAAACATCCCGAGCAAAGGGCTCCGTTTAAAGGAAATATCGATTTAGAAGCACTGGAATTATATCTTGATAAAAATGGTTCGGAAAATGTACCTTTAATAATGTTGACTATTACGAATAATTCGGGTGGCGGTCAGCCTGTTTCAATGGAAAATATCAAAAAAACGAGGGAAATTTGCGATAAATACAATGTTCCGCTCTTTATTGATGCTTGCCGTTTTGCTGAGAACTCATGGTTTATCAAAACTCGCGAGCCCGGTTATGCAAATGTTCCCGTTATTAATATCGCTAAAGAAATTTTTTCTTACGCTGACGGTGTAACAATGTCTGCAAAGAAAGACGCATTTGCCAATATAGGCGGATTTTTAGCACTTAATAACGACGAACTTGCCCTTCAATCAAGAAATCTATTGATAGTAACTGAAGGTTTCACAACTTACGGCGGTTTAGCAGGAAGGGATTTAGAAGCAATTGCACAAGGATTAGAAGAAATTCTTGACGAACATTATCTGCAATACAGAATTAGAAGCGTTGAATATTTAGGCGAGAAACTGATTGAAAACGGAGTCCCTATTTTAGAGCCACCGGGAGGGCACGCTATTTATATAGATGCTCTTAGGTTTGCCCCGCATATTCCGCCTGAGCAGTATCCGGGTCAATCAATTTTGTGTGCCTTGTATGTTGAAGGAGGAATCCGTGCAGTTGAAATTGGTAGTGTTATGTTCGGTAAATATGACCGGGATGGTAAACTTGTTCCCGCAAATATGGAATTGGTAAGGCTTGCTATTCCAAGGCGAGTTTACACTCAAAGTCATATCGATTTTGTTATTGAAGTTATTTCGGATGTTTACAAAAACAGAGCAACACTTAAAGGGTTAAAAATTGTAGAAGAACCGGAATTATTAAGACATTTTACCGCTAAGTTTGAGTTAATAAATTAATGTCATGTTTAGTATAAAAGAACAAGAAATATTGCTTGAGATTGCACGAAAATCGATAGAAGCCTTCTTAGAAAAAGGACACAATAAAAGTTTGTTTAATTTTGATGATTTTGAAAATTTTCATAAAAAATTAGGTGCCTTTACCACTCTAACAATTGAAGGTGAGCTGAGAGGCTGCATCGGTTTTATTAGTTCTGATGAACCTTTGTATAGAACAATTCAAGAAACTGCAATATTAGCTGCCTCAGAAGATACCCGTTTTAAACCACTCACTATAGATGAATTACCTAATGTTGATATTGAGATCTCGGTTCTCGGAAAAGCAGAGCCGGTTAATTCGTATGATGAAATTATACTCGGTAAAGATGGATTAATTATAAACGAAGGATACCGGAGGGGGCTGCTGCTACCTCAAGTTCCGGTTGAACACAATATGGATAAAGAAGAATATTTGACTGCAATTTGTCGTAAAGCGGGGTTAGACGGCTCGCTTTGGAAGCGAAAGAAAATAAACTTGCAGAAATTTAAAGCGTATCATTTTTCAGAATCGGAATTGAAATACCATGGTAAATGATTGTAGAAAAGCTTACAATGCGGGGTTATTTTATCCCGAAGATACCGGTAAACTTAAGAGCATGATTGACTCTTTTATAGATGCAGGCTCATGCGGTATTAAAATAACAGATGTAGCGGGCGGAGTTGCACCTCATGCAGGGTATATTTATAGCGGAACAACGGCAGGTTATTTCTATTCAAATCTAATTGACAAAAAATTTGAAAAAGTTGTAATTGTTTCGCCCAGTCATTATGATTACTTCAAAGGTGCTTGTGTTTACGAAGGAAACTGCTTCAGAACACCATTCGGGAAAATTGATGTTAATGTTGAAATAAGGGACAAATTAACTTACGGGTCCTACCATATTTTTAACGGTAAAAGTGGGCACTTACCCAGACATACAGGTTCAGCTGAACACGGTATTGAAGTACATCTCCCTTTTCTTCAAACTTTGAATAAAGATTTTACTCTAATTCCAATTGTTTTAGGTTCGCAAGATAGACTAACGGTTAAAGAACTCACTAACAAACTTATCGAAATTTACGATGACAAAACTATCTTTATAGCAAGTTCCGATTTATCTCACTTTCATCAAAAAAAACAGGCTCATCAACTTGATTCAATTGTTGTTGAAAATATTGATAATTATGACCCTGAAATTCTTCAAAAAGACCTTGAATCGGGCAAATGTGAAGCTTGCGGAGGCGGTGCAATTGTTGCTATAATGGCAGCATTAAAAAAACTGAATTTTAAAAATTCGAAAGTTGTTAACCGTAGTGATTCCGGTGACATAAACGGCAATGCAACTTCGGTTGTAGGTTATCTCTCCTCAATATTTTATAATTAGATGGGTTATAAAGTATCTTTTGCCGGAACCGGCAGAATTGCCTATTCCTTTGCCAACCAAATTCTAAACTCCGGCGGTGAAATTTGCGGTATTTCTAACAGGACTGATAAAAACGCAAATCTGTTTTCTCAAAAGTTTAATTTGAATTTAGATAATTTGGGAATTAATTATCTTCCTCAAGATACCAATGTTTTTGTTTTATCTGTACCCGATTCCTCTATTCAGACAGTTGCCGAACAACTATCCTTAAATGATTTAGATTTTAACGGTAAAATTGTGCTTCATCTCTCGGGAGCTATTGACTCTTCTGTTTTAGATAGTGTAGCGCAAAAAGGAGCGGTAACCGGTGCAGTTCATCTCCCTCAAACTTTTCCCGATAATACAATAATTTCACTCCAAAACTCTTTTGCTTCTATTGAAACCTCGAATCAATCAAATTTTGCGGAAATTAAAAAATTTACTGATTTTTTAGGATTGAGGACATTCGAAATAAAAGCAAAATTTAAGCCTCTATATCATTTAACTGCGGTATTTGTCTCAAATTTTTTGAACTCAAATATTTTTGTCGCTAAAGAATTTTTTACTTTAACAGGTAATGATGATTCCAATTTTTACGAAATTTACAAGAATATTATTACAAAAACAGCCGAAAATATTATAACTAAAAAGTTACCCGGTAGTATTTCAGGACCCGTTAAAAGAAAAGAAATTGAAACAATAAACTCTCACATTTCAAACATTTTAAATTCTGATATTAAACCGGAAATTAATAAGCTTCTATATTTAAACTCTTATCTAACACAATCTGCAATTCTAATTAAAGCTCTTTCTGAAAATGGAGAAGATGAGTTTTCTTCAATTCAAAAGCTGATAAATGAAAAACTTATTTTAGTTTGTGGGTTATTGCAAGACGAGCTAAAAAGGGAAAATAAATAATGGATTATGAAGTAATTGTCTTTTTGATTTTAGGTTTTCTTTCGGGCGGAGTTTTAGTTTTTTTTATTATGAACCGGAAGATTAATTCTATCAAAGATGAATATTCAAAAATTTTAACCGAAAGAGCAGTATTGTCTGAAAAATCTTCCCGGTTATCATTGATTGAAAATGAACTTGTTGAGACGCGAAAAAATTTAAGTATGAAGAACGCCGAAGCCGAAAAACTATCAGGCGAATTTGAGCAATTTAAACAGATCACCGATGTTAGAATCAAAGAGCTGAATGACGCAAAATACCAGTTTAAACTAGAATTTGAAAATTTAGCTAACAGAATATTTGAAGAAAAGGGAAAAGTTTTCTCTGAGCAAAACAGTAAAAATATCGACAGTGTGTTAAATCCGTTAAAAGAGCAAATTGTAGAGTTTAAGAAAAGGGTTGAATCTGTTTATGAGAGTGAAACAAGGGATAGAGTAGGACTGAGAGAACAGGTTTACCAATTGAGAGAGTTAAACAAGCAATTAAGTGAAGATGCACAAAATTTAACCGGAGCTCTAAAACGGGATACTAAACTGCAAGGGCACTGGGGCGAGGTTACTTTAGAGAGAATTTTCGAAAGCAGCGGTTTAACTAAAGGTATTGAGTTTGAACTTCAAGTTCAGTCAAAAGATTCATCGGGTTCTTCTTTCAGACCCGATGCTGTTGTAAGGCTTCCAGAAAACAAAGATATTGTAATAGATGCAAAGGTTTCATTAACTGCTTATGAACAATTTTGTTCGGCTAAAACTGAAGAAGAACGGAACAGTGCTTTAAAATTGCACATCAAATCAATAAGAAGCCATATTGACGGTTTAAAAAATAAACCTTATACTCAGCTTGAAGGTTTGAACAATTTAGATTATATTCTTATGTTTGTTCCTATAGACGGGGCGTTTTCGATAGCAATTGGTAGTGACAATAAAATTTTTGATTACGCTTATGAAAATAATATTATTATGGTTTCACCCTCTACGCTTTTAGTTACATTAAGAACTATAAATAATATTTGGAAACAGGAAAAACAGAGTAGAAACGCACAAGAAATAGCGAATAAAGCCGGCGAATTATATGATAAATTAGTAGGATTTCTTGATGATTTTGAAAGAATTGGGAAATCGATTGAAAAGGCAGGCGAACAATTTAGCGAAAGCAAGAAAAAGTTATCTACAGGAAAGGGAAACCTTCTTAAAAAAGCTCAAAGTATGAAGGAATTAGGAATTAACAATTCAAAGGAGATTCCTCAAGGATTCTCTAATCTATTTGATGAATCTGATGATTCTGAAAAAAATATTCTGGAAGGAAAAAATTGAAAAAGAAAATAATATTGATTGGTTCGGCGTACCCTTACAGGGGGGGTAATGCACTTTTTATAATGCATGTTTACGAAGCTCTTTCACAAAAATTTGACGCTAAAATTTTTAACTATAAACTGATGTATCCGCCTCTTTTGTTTCCGGGCAAAACTCAGTACGATGTTAGTGAAAAACCTGTTAAATCATCTCCTAACGAAAGGTTAATAAATACGATGAACCCGTTTAACTGGTATAATGTTGCAAAAAGAATAATCAAGGAAAACCCCGATTTAGTTGTTTTTAACTGGTGGCATCCTTATTTCGGGTTATGCCATAGAGGTATTTCTTCTTTAATTAAAGGTAAGTTCAAAGGTAAAATTGTTTTTATAACAGAAAATTTTATCTCTCATGAGGCAAACTTTCTAGACCGCTTTTTAACTAAATACGGATTGAAGCATGCCTCGGCGTTTGTTGCTTTATCTGATATTGTGAATAAAGAGCTTGCTACTATTTCGGAGGGAAGACCCGTTTATAGAAGTGAACTCCCGATTTTTGATTTTGTTGATGTCGGCTTAAATCCGGAAAAATCTAAGTTAAGAGAAGAGTTTAAAATAGGTGCTAATGATAAAGTTATTTTGTTTTTCGGATATGTTAGGCATTATAAGGGTTTAGATATACTATTAGAAGCAATGCCTGCTATCTTAGAATTTGACCCTAATATTAAACTTTTTATTGCCGGCGAGTTTTATGATGAATATCAAAAATATTCTGATTTGATTGAAAAACTCAAGATATCCGGCTCAATAATCATGCAAAATCTTTATATCCCTAATGAAGAAGTTTATAAATACTATCTAATTTCAGACCTCGTAATTTTACCTTACAGAAGCGCAACTCAAAGCGGTATTCTGAATATAGCTTATGGTTTTAATAAACCGGCGCTTGTTACTAAAGTTGGTGGACTTGCCGAGTTTGTTGATGATAATGAAACAGGAGTTATTGTTGAACCGGGGTCGGCAAATGAAATTGCAAACGGAGTTAAAAAGTTCTATGAGCTTGAAAAATCGGTTAATTTTGAAGAAAACATTAAAATGAAAGTCAATTCTAACAGTTTTAATAAATTCCCCGAGCTTTTTGAAGAAATTTTGAAGGATCTTAAACTTTAGTGAAACTAAAAGCATTTTCCACACCGGTTATTGTTATTATGTCTATTGTAATTTCATCATTTTTATTTGTCTTTATATTCATGAACACTGAACGAACCGTTAATGCAGACTATTTTGAACTTTCTATAGCAGAGCCTTCAGGAATTGCTATAACATCTGACGGTAAATTTCTTTGGATTATTAGCGATGACAACGGACATGTAGCTAAAACTACACTTGCCGGTGAAATTGTAAGAGAATTCTTTTTACCTCACAAGCAGTTTGAAGGTATTACTTTAATTAACGATTCACTACTTTGTATTATTCAAGAATCAAGTAACACATTGTTTTTTGTAACTGATAAAGGTGAAATATTAAGGAGAGTTATAATTGATACAGGAAAGTACGGCAATGACGGCTACGAAGGGGTAACTTACAACAAAAATAACGGTCATTACTTTTTAGTTAAAGAGAAAAAGCCGGTTGAAATTGTTGAACTTGACCCTGATTTTAATATCATCAACAGGATTAAAATCAAAAAGTTTGACGATCTTTCAGGTATCTGTTACAATTATGATGAAGATAACCTCTGGGTTGTGAGTGATGAAGATAAATCTATTGCTAAAATAGCTTTAGACGGTACAGTGCTCGGAGAGGTAAAGCTTAAATTACCAAAACTTGAGGGAATTGCTTATAATCCGCAAAACCGCACACTTTATATGGTTTCGGATGAATTAAATGCGCTTTATGTTTATAAAATTGCTGCCGGAATTTAAATTACCTTAACTTAAAACAGATTAAACTAAACAACCGGCTCAACCCATTTATTATCTTCTTTTATCAGGTTGATGAGCTCATTTACAGCACCCTCTTTTACGATGCTCTTTTTAACAACTTCTTTGCCACGGTAAAGTGTGATTTTTCCGGGACCTGAACCTACATATCCATAATCTGCATCAGCCATTTCACCGGGTCCGTTTACAATACACCCCATTATAGCAATTTTCACTCCTTTTAGATGAGAAGTTTGTTTTCTGATCATTTCGGTAGTTTCTTGTAAATCAAAAAGAGTTCTACCGCATGAGGGGCAGGCAATGTATTCAGTTTTCGATATTCTAACCCTTGCAGCTTGCAAAATACCGAATAGCACCCGGTTTATATCTCCAACTCTTAGTTGTCTTGCAAATCTTAACCAAACACCGTCACCGTATCCGTCAATTAGAAGGGCACCGAAATCAATAGCAGGGTATATCGGTAAAACCTCATCCGAAATATTATTAATTTCTCTTGAAATTATAACGGGGTTTGTTATACCGTTTTCTATAAGAGTTATAAATAATTTGCGAAGTTCAGGGTAGGCATGTGCGTTATAAGTATAGGCAACAATTATAACCCCTGAATCGTTTTTAATAGCTTGAATAAATTCTTCATCCAAATCATCTATCCTGAGCGTAACAAAGAAAAAAGGAGATTCAACTTTGTTGCTAATATATTCATAAGAAGGTAAAATAGGATAAATTCTTTTTGAGAGCATACTTTGATCCCATACACTAAGATCACAAATTCCTCTTAACCCGTGAGGTAAATCAAATGATGGGATTTTATCTTTTAGAAATGCAAAATCAGGGGCGCTATCATTCATACTCCATTTATCGGTGATTTCATCGTAAAAATAACCAATTTGAGCTAAATCGGCAGGAGTTTTAATTGGATATTGGAGGAAATCTGCAACCACAACAGGTACATTTTTAGCACCGGTACCCATAACTTCAACACTTTCCCTCTTTTTATACTCAAACGGGGAGAAAAGATTTTCGTTAAAAGGCGTTATTGGTTTATGACCTTTGCGGTAGGAATATCTTCTGGCTAAGGCAATTGCAACCGGGGCTTCAAACTCAGGGTCTTCGGTAAGGGAAACTCTAATGGTATCTCCTAAGCCATCTTCAAGCAAGGCACCAATACCTAAGGCAGATTTAATTCTTCCGTCTTCACCGCCTCCTGCTTCGGTTACACCTAGATGAAGAGGGTAGTTCATATCTTCCTCAATCATTTTATTAACCAATAATCTATAAGCTTGCACCATTACTTGCGGGTTTGAAGATTTCATAGAGAGAACGATATTATGAAAATCATGGTCTCTACATACTCTCACAAATTCAAGTGCAGATTCAACCATTCCTAACGGAGTATCTCCGTATCTGCTCATAATTCTATCAGAGAGAGAACCGTGATTAGCACCAATTCTGATAGCCGTTCCGTGTTCTTTACAAATTTTTACTAAGGGTGAAAACCTTTCGTAGATCCTCTGAATTTCAAGTTGGTATTCGTTATCGTTGTACTCTAAAAGTTGAAATTTCTTTTTATCTATGTAATTTCCGGGGTTAACTCTAACTTTTTCTACAATTCTGGCAGCAAGTTCAGCCGCATTAGGGGTAAAGTGAATGTCTGCAATGAGCGGAACCGAATAACCCCTTTTTCTCAACTCCTCTTTTATTTCTTTGAGGTTTTGAGCTTCTTTTAAAGAGGGTGCAGTAATTCGTACATAATCACAGCCTGATTTAATCATTCTTATAGTTTGTTCAACAGTAGCAATAGTATTCATTGTGTCTGTAGTAGTCATAGATTGAATTCTAATAGGGTAATTGCCGCCTAACGGTAATCTGCCTATATACACTACTCTTGTATTAAATCGGGAATACTTAGTTAAAGAATTGCAATACTTTTTTGATAAATCGTTCATTTTATTTCCGGAAAATCATATTGATAATATATACGAAACTTAACTAAAGCAGGTTTTAGTTCCTAATTTTTTTTACGAAATATTAAAAACAGTCTCTTTTGCGAGCATCTAGGGAACGAGGGAACAACATAATAAACTTTACCTTTGTTAAAATATGCTTTGATTTTACGACCCCGGTTTAATTGATAATAATACAACAGGAATCAGAAAAGCTAACCGCAGGTTAAATAAGGTAATTAATTCTCTTTTGTTTAATAAATTAATTTAATAAAATTGCCTTAACCTATAATACCAATGTTAAATAATCATCCGGTTCACCTAATCAAGTAAAAATTGCTATATTTCCATTTAAATTCATAGAAAATTACGAACAGAGAAATGAAAA
>JACSRR010000096.1 GCA_014879635.1 Ignavibacteriaceae bacterium
CTCGGCGTGCTCGGCGGTTAAAATTTGTTAAATTAGTGACAACCATATTTAGGACAAGACACTTCGAACCTCGAACTTCGAACCCCGAACCCCGAACTCGCACTCCGAACTTTTTTCTACAGTCTAAATAATAAATACATAACAAAAAAGGTATAACCCTTTAATTCATCAAAAATCGTTAAATTTAAGATTATAAAAATTCATTAGTTAAAACGGAAATATTTTGAAAAAAGTAGCAATAATTGGCGCCGGTCTCGGATCGCTTGCAACGGCTATCCGGCTTGCTGCAGAAGGTTACAAAGTTGATGTATATGAAGCTTCTGACTCTCCGGGAGGTAAGGCAGGACAGATTAAGGAAGATGGCTTCAGATTTGATACAGGTCCCTCTCTTTTAACTATGCCATTTGTATTGCGTGACCTTTATAAAGCTGCCGGTGAAGAACTCTCAGACCATATAAATATTATTCAACCTGAAATAATTTGCCGTTACTTTTATCCGGATACAACCGTTTTTAATGCTTATGCCGATCTTTCTAAATTAATTAACGAAATGATAACCGTTTTCGGTGAATCCGGTGCTTCGGTAAAGGGGTATTTAGGTTATTGCAAAAAAATTTACGATTTAACCGCCGATATCTTTTTATTTAACAGTTTTTCGGGTGCAAGTTCATTTTTCAGTTTAAAAGCTTTGAAGACTTTAATAAACTTAAGAAGTATTGATTCAGGTAGAACTATGCACGAGGCAAATTCCTCTTTCTTCAAAAATCCTAAAACTATCCAACTATTCGATAGATATGCAACTTACAACGGCTCAAATCCGTACCAAGCTCCCGCTACTCTTAATATTATTCAACATGTTGAATATTATATCGGCGGTTTCACAACTGACGGGGGTATCAATAAAATTTCCAAATCATTGTTTGAGTTAGCCGTAAAATTGGGAGTAAAATTCAGGTTTAACACTCCTGTAAAAGAAATTTTATTAGAGGGGAAAATAGCTCGCGGGCTTGTTTTGAGCGAGCAGGAAACCAAAAGATACCAAGTGATTGTGGTTAATGCAGATGTAAATTACACATATAAAAAATTACTGCCTAATTTCTCTTCAAGTGCAGGAAAAAAATACGCAACTCAAGAACCCTCTTCCTCGGCTTTAGTTTATTATTGGGGAGTTAAAAACGAAAATCAGAAACTCGAGGCTCACAATATTATTTTTAGCGCCAATTATGAGAGGGAATTTCAAGAAATATTTGTTGAAAAAACATTGCCTACCGACCCAACAATCTACATCTATATTTCTAAAAAAATCAGCTATTTAGATGCACCGATGGGGAGTGAAAATTGGTTTGTAATGGTTAATAGCCCATATATAAACGAAAATCTTACAGAAGATAGTATTGAAGCAATGAAATGGCGAATAATTGATAAAATTAATTCGACTTTGAAAATCAATTTAGGCGAAAATATTGTTTTCGAAAAGAGGTTAACTCCTTTTGACATTGAAGCCACAACTTCAAGCAGTTTTGGAAGTATTTACGGCATTTCTTCAAACAATAAATTTTCCGCTTTTAAAAGACATCCAAATAAATCGAAAGAGATTAAAAGCTTGTATTTTTGTGGCGGGAGCGCCCACCCGGGTGGCGGCATTCCGTTAGTACTACTTTCGGGCAAAATTACCGCCGAACTGATTATGAAGCATGAAAAATAAAAAGTCAAATGATCAAGGCTGACCATAAAAAGTGGGCAAGAATTCTTTTCGACTTTTATATTGAAAGGCAATTTAAAAGGAGTTTTTCTTCATTTAATCTAATTAACCCGCCTCCAGAAATTCCGGAAGGAACTTCGGTTCTCTTTACACCAAATCACTTTTCTTGGTGGGACGGATTTCTAATTGATTTAATCTGTAAAAAACTTTACCCTTCAAAAATTTTTCACATTCTTATGCTCGAAGAGCAGCTTAAACGCTACTATTTTTTTAACTATCTCGGTGCATATTCTATTAATTTAAACGATGCAAGAAGTATGATTGAGAGTATCAATTATACCAACAATCTCCTTAACAAACCGGATAATTTTATCGCATTTTATCCACAAGGAGAAATTCAATTATATGGTTTGGAAAATATTAAACTAAAAAAAGGATTTAAGAGGGTTTTAGGGGCATCAAATGCAAACTATTTGGTTGTTCCTGTAGCATTTAAATTTCAATTTGAAGAGGAGAAGCTACCGGCAATATATTGTAGATTCGGTGAAATTATAAAACCTGCAAATATATCCGGAGATTATAAACTTTTTGAAGATAGTTTTATGTTTAACATTCAGATGTTAGAAAAATTTTCAACGGAAAAGAAACGGTTTGACACATTATTTTGATTTAATTTACAATTCAATTCTCTTTTTAATCACCGCATTTGCAGGATACTCCTTATTTACTACAATTAATAATCTACTTTCTGCTCCAATATTAAAAACAAACCGGGAAGTTGAATCTTTGCGAGGAAAGAGTTCAAAGGTTTCGATTTTAATTCCTGCACGAAATGAAGAAAAAAATATTGCCGATTGTTTAAATTCGGTATTTAATCAATCTTACAGGAATATTGAAGTTTTAGTTTTAAATGATAATTCTGAAGACGGCACCGAAAATATTTTACAGGACTTCGCAAAAAAGCACGATAATTTCGGTTTTTTTAACGGTTCACAGTTACCGGAGGGTTGGTTAGGTAAAAATTTTGCTTGTAGCACCCTTTCCAAAAATGCTTCCGGTGATTATTTCCTGTTTATCGATGCGGATGTAAGGTTAGAGAAAACTGCCGTTGAATCTGCTCTTTATCTTGTTAAAAAAAATAACTTGTCTTTGTTGAGCCTTTTCCCCACTCAAAAAATAAAGGGATTTGGTACTTTTTTAGTAATTCCTCTGATGAATTGGTTATTATTAAACTTTCTTCCGTTAAATCAGGTTTTTAAATCAAAGAATCAAAAATTCGTAGCGGCTAACGGGCAATTTATGTTTTTTGAGAGGGAGAGTTATTTTAGTTTAGGCGGGCATGATTCTGTTAAAGACAAGATTGTTGAAGATATGGAGTTAGCACGATCTGTAAAATCTGCAAATCTTAACTTGATGACTCTATTAGGAGGCAATTTAGTTTTTTGCAATATGTATTCAAGTTTTACTGAAGGTTTAAACGGTTTTTCTAAGAATTTTTATCCCGGCTTTAATATTAGTGCTGCAACTTTTTTGCTAATGATTCTTGTCTTTTTCTTAGTAAATATATTTCCCTTCTTTTTAATTTATGTTGATCTTCTTTTTCTAATTCCTTTAATTATGATAATGATTTCGAAACTAATAATCGCAAAATTGTCGCATTTTAACATTTTTCTCAGTTTGCTTTTACACCCTGTTCATATAGCGATTATGTTATTTACAGGTGTAAAATCGGTTATTTTAACAAAAAAAAGAAAGTTAGTATGGAAAGGCAGAAATTTATAAGAGAGTTTTTTGAGAGCGAAAAGTTTCCTTATTTCTTTCTAACCGTAATGTACTCGGTTGGAATTGCCGGGCATTTAATTCCTCAGCTATTGCATTTAATGCTCTTTTTAACGCCGTTCACACTTCTCTTAACCGGCGGATATTTACTTTATTACGAACGCAAACATCTAAGTAACAAGTTTAAAATTTGGTTAATTATTACATATTTAGTAACATTTTCCTTAGAAGCAGTGGGAGTAGCAACGGGTATAATTTTTGGAGAATACTCCTACGGAGATACTCTCGGATTTAAGATTTTTGATGTACCGTTGATTATCGGTTTTAACTGGGTATTAGTGATATTAGGTTGTTTGAATCTCATTCAAAAGTACATAAATAATATTTGGTTAATTTCTATTTTAGTTTCTTTGAGTGCAGTACTTTTTGACTATTTTCTTGAGCCTGTAGCAATAAATTTGAATTATTGGAGCTGGGAGGGGGTTGCCGTTCCGCTTCAAAATTACATTGCTTGGTTTTTAATTTCCTTTGCTGCTTCTTTGTTTTATCTAAAAATGAAATTAAAAATTCCGGATTTTGTACCTGCTTATTATACTTTTATACAATTGGTCTTTTTTTTGGTAATCGGTCTCTTTTCAAATCTACAGGATTTCTGATATGGGTATCATAATTGCAATTGCAATAATAGTTGTTTGGGCATTACATCTTTCGTATGTATTAATTTATTTTGATATTTTGTTCACTAATCCGTTAACTTACTTGCATATATTAATTCAGACTTATCTGTACACCGGTCTATTTATTACCGGTCACGATGCAATGCACGGCAATATTGCTAAAAGCAAACCTGTAAACACATTCTTCGGTTATTTATCCTGCTTTCTCTTTGCCGGAATGTCGTATAAACGCCTAATCAAAAATCACTTTTCTCATCATAAACATCCCGGAGGAGAAAAAGACCCCGATTTTAACGTTAAATCTCAGAATTTTTGGAAGTGGTGGTTTACATTTATGGTCAGATATACAACCATAATGCAGTTGATTGTGATGGGTGTTTCGTATAATCTATTAAAAATTGTAGTGCCGGAAATAAACATTTGGATATTTTGGATTATACCGGCGTTTGGCGGAACGCTTCAACTTTTTTATTTCGGAACATATATTCCTCACAAGTACCCTCATACCTTAGAAATGAGACCCCATAATGCCCGTTCACAGAAGAAAAATCATTTATTAGCTATGTTAAGCTGCTATTTTTTCGGTTATCATTACGAACATCATTCTTACCCCGGTACACCTTGGTGGAAACTCTATAAAATTAGGGAAAAAGGGTTAAGTAAGGAAGAAATTCTCTCTCACCGCCATTAGAATTATCTTTCTAAAAACCAAAATTCATCTGTAATTTTTACTTTGTCTAAAGCAGCAACATCAGCCGCTTCATTAACATATTCTTCTTTTCGCATTCCCAATAAAACGCAAGAGACCTCTTTTAAGCCCATTATAAGGAGTAGAGATTTAGCCGAAAGTGAAAGGTTTCTATACTTTGCAGGTAGGTATCCACTCAATTTTTCGTGAATTTTCTCATTTTTTTTATTCTCTTCGCCTGCAAGAATTGATGCCATAATTTCAAACATTTTTCTTACGCTTGAGGTATATTCATTTTTCTTTTGCGTTAAAGCATCGTTTTGCTTTCCGTAAGAATCCGAAAAAGTATTTAATACCGAAAGTTTATCTTCAATGTAATATTCGTAAATATCGCTTAATATGACGGGATTTTTGAAAGCTTCAATATTATTTTTGATGTAGCTTGAAATATTCAAAGAATTTCTAACAGATTCAACTTTTTCGGGAGTTGATTTTATTTCATAAATAACTAATTCACGAAGTTCAGATTCAATGTTCGCTAATTTTGAATAAATAGTTTGCAGATTATTTTGGTCTAAACTTTTTTCTACCGGGAAATCTGCCAATCTCTCAATTTGTCCCTTCAAAATTGAGTTTAAAGGGCGGTTGATTAGCACTTCTAAACCCTTTTTTGCAGCATACTTTAATACTGAGGAAGTTCCTTTTTCTTGATTCAGGTTTACTACTCCCCCCTTCTCATTTAAATTTAAGGGGAATTGTATCATTGCAAAATGATTATCCTTTCCGGTTTGTTCTGAAATTTCACATATTTTTTCAAGTGAAGTGAAAGAATCTTCACCTTCGGAAATTACAAAGGTATTTGAAGAGATTCCGTAATTTTTAATTCTACCTGCTGCTACCTCAGATTCCAAAAATTCAAATGCAACTTTTATTCTTCTATAATATTCGGCTTTCAGGTCTTTAAAATAATCTACGGGAGTATAAAGTAAAAAATACTCAGGATTGTGCAGTAGATAGTAATCGATATAACTTGTTTGAAGTCTTTGTAAAGATTCTGATATTTGGTCTTTAAGAAATTGAGGGTTAATACAGTGCCTGAGAGCCGAGCCACAGAAAACAACCTCTTGGTACGGATTACCGTCTTTTCTTTTTCTGTCTTCGTTAATGAGGTTAGTACCTTGAATGTACCCTCCTTTTGAGACAATAAAAACATCTTCCCTTTTAAATTTGCCTTCTTCAATTTCTTTTTTCAAAACGGAGCCTATCATTTTTTCGCTTTCGCCGTCAAGATAATTAGCCGAAGTGTCTATTAAATTTACCCCCTTAGAAAGAGCATAACTAAGAGTGCCTGCATGTTTAAAACCGGTACGGTAAGAGCCAAACCCGGCAGGAAAGAATTTTTTTTTCTGCATTAAAAATCCGTTATAATGTTCCGAAAACCCTGTCACCCGCATCACCGAGTCCGGGAATTATATATCCGTTTTCATTCAGTTGCCTGTCTAAAGCTGCGGTATAAACGAAAGCCTCACTATGAGCATCTGCCAATTTTTTTACCCCTTCGGGTGCTGCAATAATAGAAGCAACAACAATTTTTGACGCTCCCTGTTTTTTCAGGAAATTTAAAGATGCAATCACACTACCGCCCGTTGCAAGCATAGGATCAAGCACTATTACAAAAGAGTTATTCAAATCTTTTGGAGCTTTGTAATAGTAGTCAATCGGTTCCAAAGTAACTTCGTTTCGTTGTAAACCTATATGTCCCACTCTTGCTTCCGGAATAAGAGTCAAAAAGGAATTAACCATACTCAAACCGGCTCTAAGAACAGGGATTAACACAATTTTCTTTTCGATTTTAAACCCGTCAGTTACCTCAAGCGGAGTTTGCACATCAAACTTTATCAATTTAAATTCTTCACTAAGTGCAACAACTAATGAATAAGATATCCTGTCAAGAGCAATACGAAATTCTTGCGGGGGTGTGTTTTTATCCCTAAGAATTGTCAAATCTCTTAAAATTAAAGGATTTGAAACTACTTTTATATTTTTCATAAATCTGATATACCGTTTTCTGTAGATAATAAGTAAATAATAAACATTTGAAATAATCAATTTAGTCACACAATTTAACTATTTTTTTCTTAACAGATAATTTCAAACTAAACTATTATTTACAAAAATGAAGTTAAAATTTAAATGGCTTATCGGATTTTTCGGTTGCAAAAGATAATTTAACCGCTGAGCACAGAGAGAACACAGAGAATTTATTATCTAGATTAAATATAGTATTGCAAATAATTTCAATACTATTCAGATATCTGCCACAACTCAATAAATTATTTAACTAGTGAGAGCACAGAGAGACTTTTATTTTTTGATGTTTGATTACAAAGATATCCAATTGTGAAAATGATGCTGAAGGAGTCAATTGTTTGTTGAAAACACAGCATACAGTTACCATAACGACCTTAAAGGGTGTCGTATTTTTGTTTAATTCACAAAATCGAAAACCATGTAAAAAAAGTACTCGTTGAGTTTATTCATCTTTTCTGTAAAAACAAATCGTCAGTTTATATATTAAAAGTTTATCAATTTAACTAAAGTACCGTTAGAGGAAATTTAAGCATTAGAATAATTGCCACCGAAAAATCAAGTGAATCATTAAATTGAAATAAAAGCGGGAGTAAACTAAAAAATTGGTGGAGTGGGAAAAAAGATGTAGGTAATAAAAATTGAGGAAAATTGAAAAGAGAGGAGTTTAAAAAAAGAAAGCCCTTCATAAATGAAGGGCTTAAAAGCTTAATAGGTTATTACCAGCTTCTTCTTCCGCCGCCGCTGCTACCGCCACCATTACGGTTGCCGCCGCCGCTTCTTGAACCACCGCCGCCGCTGCCGCCTCTTTTATCTGTTTTAGGGCGAGCTTCGTTAACTGTTAATCTTCTACCTTTTAATTCGGTAAGATTTAAATCAGTAATTGCTTTTTGACCTTCGGTTTGTGAAGCCATTTCAACAAATCCGAATCCTCTTGATTCGCCTGAGAACATATCTCTTATGATTTTTGAGCTTTTGACTGTGCCGAATTCTGTGAAAAGTGCTTGGAGTTCTTCATCTGTAACGTCTTTAGATATGTTACCAACATAGATATTCATTTAGGTATCCTTAAGTTATGGCAGGGTGCATGAATGACACATTGCCGGATTAGTATTAATTAAAGTTCAAAAGCGAGCATTTACGAATAGGCCGGATTTACGAAGAACGCCAATTAGCGAAATGGGAGCATCGAACCACTTGTTTTGATTTATCTTTTTTAAGATATGAGTAAATATAATATTAATTTTCCAATTAATAGCAAGATATTTGATAAAAACTGAATTATTTTTATCTTTTTTTTCGTTAACGGCTAATTTTGCCTTATAAAAGAGCATTCTGTATTTAAAATCTATTTGGCTAATTTTGACATTGCCAAAGATAATAACTCACCCGTTAAAAGATACCCTTCATAAGAAAGGTGTATTAAATCACCTGCAGAAAGTTTATTGTTAAACCATGTTCTGATACTCCCCTTCCCTCCCATAACTTTATACAAGTCATAAACCGCGAAATTATATACATCTGAAAGTGAATAAATAACATCACACACATCTTGAACATTTGCGTTTGGTGTATAAGATCCTCTCTCAATTCTGAATTGGTCAGGGGGTGTTACAACTAATATTTCGGTTTCGGGAGCAACTTCCTGAATTTTCGAAATTAAAACTCTAAAATAACTTTCAAAACCTTTTTTACTAAAGTCTGTAAAAAAAGCATCGTTTGTACCCAACCAAACAACTAATAAATCAGGCTGAGAAAGCTCTGGAAACCGGACAAAATATGGATAAGTAGCGTTGTAAATTACCGATGCGCCAATAATTCCGTAAGAACTTACACTTATTCCCCCGCCCGGGTAGTCAATTTTAATTGATTCTAAAAAATTAAAATTGTATTTACCTTCTGGTTTAAGAAAAAATGAGTTAGAATGAGGTAAGAGAGAAAATTCACGAACTTCTGTTTTTTTGACTTTCTTGGTAGATACCGGAATAATTTCAGTTTTACCGTTACCCGCAGATAATGAAAAATCTGGGTCAATTGAAGTGCTTGAAAAAGTAATTTTTGCTGAAGAGATTAAATTTTTACCGTTTGCTTGAATAGAAATTCCCCCTTTTTGCCACATTCCGTGAAAACCACCGTTTTTTCCGATTAAAAACCTGCCGCCGTCACCAAAACTTTTTTGCATTTCTGAAGTAAAGTTCTGAATCATATACGGTGTTTTCACATGAGAATCGCCTATAAATAGAACAGACAGATTATTATTTACGGTTGATTTTTTCTTTAATTTTTCAATT
>JACSRR010000442.1 GCA_014879635.1 Ignavibacteriaceae bacterium
ATTTAATATTTGTAGAAATCAATCAAACCGGTTAGTCAACCGACTAAAGATTGCCGAATTTTTAACAAATTAATTAAACCGGAAACTTACATCAAAAATTCTTTAATTGCTTCAAAACTGTAATCGTATAATTCTTTCCGGTTAAATTCATCCAATGCGTCAATTGAAGGCTCGGTAAGTTTATTAGCCACAAAATATCCGCCGTTAATATCTCTAACTTCGTCAGAAACAGCAAGAAAAACGGTTCCTTCACTTCCCTTCTTTAAACTCGCGCCATGAATACCGAACCCGGTATTAAGTAACTTTGTATTAATAACTCCGGGATGCAAGGCATTTGAAGTCACTCCCGAATCTCCGAACTGGTCAGCTAAAGTAAGTGAATAATAAATATTGCAAAGTTTTGACAAACTATACGCAGCATACCCGGTAAAACTCTTCTCACCATTTAAATTTTCAATATCAAATACTGCATTTCTGTGGGCTATAGAGCTCACATTTACCACTCTTCCTCTGTTATATTTAGTTAATCTCGGGAGTAAAAGTGTTGTAAGCAAAAAATGGGAGAGGTGATTAATTTGAAATGTAGTCTCGTAACCGTCAATTGTGAGTTCTTTTTCTTTTGCGAAAATACCCGCATTGTTGATTAAAACATCCAAATGCTGGTATGTTGCAGAAAAATTGTCAGCCATACTTTTAACTTGGGCAAAAGAAGTATAGTCACCGAAGATAAAATCAACGCTTCTCCCCCCGGTTTGTTTCTTAATTTTATTTGCGGCAGCTTCGCATTTTTCCTCAGTTCTACCGTGAATAACAACTGCGTAACCCATTTCAGTTAGATCTAAAGCGGTTTGAAAACCAATTCCGTCTGTTGAACCGGTAACAAGGATAATTTTTTCTTCCATTAACATCTCCGGAAATAATTGAAAAAAATTAAGAAATCTTATTTGCAAATCTATTCAATAATTAGCATTTTAACTTTGAAGTTTATTTAAAGTAATTACAGAACAAATGTCACAAAAAAACGGTACTAAATTTAGAAAAATAAAACCAAACGAACTTCGCTGGAAATGCAGCTTAAACAGTTTGAGATTTACCTCTACAGCTGATTTAGACCCCATTGAGGGCATAGTTGGTCAAGAACGCGCAATTAAAGCTTTAAGACTTGGTGTAAATCTTAGGTCACCGGGTTATAATATTTATATTTCAGGACTTTCGGGAACCGGAAAAGCAACCACAGTTAAATCAATCCTTGAATCGATGTCAGATTATTGCCCCGTTTTGTATGATTACGCTTATGTCAATAATTTTTCGGAACCTGACCACCCAATATTACTCACTTTTAACAGAGGCGAAGCAAAAAAATTTAAAACCGATTTTAACGGTCTAATTAATTACCTGCGTGAAAAAATCCCTACTTTTTTAGAATCTGATGTTTATTCAAAAAAGAAGGAGAAAATCCTTTCGAAATATAATTCAGAAGAGTATAAACTACTAAAATCTTTTGACGACCAACTCAAAAAACAACAGTTTACTCTAGGGCAGGTTCAAGTTGAGGGCGGCTACAGACCGGATGTACTCCTTTTGTTCGAAGATAAAGCTGTACCTATTACAGAAGTTCAAAATCTTGTTTCCGAAGGCAAAATCACTAAAAAGAAAGCCGAATCTATTGTTGAAGCTTACAGAGCAAAACAAGAAGACCTGATGGTAATAATTAAAAAGGGGATGAAACTTAATCAAAAACTTGCCGAAGATATTTCAATTCTTGAACAGGGCGAAGTGCAAGTTATTATTTCAGCTGCCGTTAGCGAAATTATCGAAAAATATAGCATTAATGAAAAAGTTACCTCATACCTTGAATCGGTTGAACTAAGTATTTTAGAAAACTTGAATTTATTTAAAGGTCTTCAACAAAACCAAGCTGACAAATTAGAAACATTAATGCAGGAAATGCCTTTCTTAGACCCATTCAGGCAATACGATGTTAATATAATACTTGATAATACCGAAACTAAAAGTTGCCCTGTTGTTATAGAAATTTTACCCACAATGTCTAATTTATTTGGGTCAATAGAAAGAATTTCTGACAGGAGAGGTGGCTTTTACGCAGATTATATGAATATTAAATCAGGCTCTTTTCTCAAAGCAAACGGCGGTTTTTTAGTATTACACATGAAACATCTTGCTGAAGCTCCTTCAGTTTGGCGAACCCTTAAAAGGGTACTAACCTATCAAAAAATTGATATTCAAGATTCATTTTCATACTATCAAATTGCACCCACTTCTATTCAGCCTGAATCAATTGAAATTGATACTAAAGTAATTATTATAGGTAACGGACAAGTTTACGGCTTGCTTTCCAATTATGAAGAAGACTTTAAAAAGATCTTTAAAGTTAAAGCCGAATTTGATTACGAAGTACCAAATAATAAAGAAAATATTTTAGCTTACGCCAGAGTTATTAAAAAGTTAGTCAAAGACGAAAATTTGCTCGATTTTCATAAATCGGGAATTGCAGCCATTTTGGAACATGCCGCAGCTTTTGCAGGTTCCAGAAAAAAACTCACCGCAATTTTCTCCGTTTTGGCTGATTTAGTTAGAGAATCTTCATTTTGGGCAAAAAACAGCGGGAAAGATACAGTTACGGCACAAGATGTTCATTTAGCTTACGAGGCTGCTAAAAACCGGCACTCCCTCTATGAAAATAAAGTTACCGAAGCTATAAATGAGTCAAAAATAATGATTCAAACTGCCGGTTTTGTTTGCGGGCAAATTAACGGACTTGCCTACTACTCAAACGACCAATTTGCTTTCGGCAAACCGGTGAAAATTTCATCTGCTGTCTCTCTCGGTAACGGCTCAATTTTGAATGTTGAAAGAGATGCCGGCTTAAGCGGTAAAAGTTATGATAAAGCTGTTTTGATTATTTCAAGCTATTTTAAGGAAACTTTCGGTCAAAATATTCCACTCTCATTTAATGCGTCACTTGTTTTTGAACAGTCTTACGGCGGTATTGACGGAGATAGTGCATCGGCTGCAGAAATTTGTGTTCTCGTTTCAAGACTTTCCTGCGTTGGCATTAATCAAGGAATTGCTATAACCGGTTCGGTGAATCAACGGGGCGAAATTCAACCTATCGGTGGTGTGAACGAGAAAATTGAAGGTTTTTATCAAATTTGCAAGCAACGCGGTTTTACAGGTACCCAAGGAGTAATTATTCCCCATCAGAATCTTGATGATTTAATGCTCTCAGAAGAGATTGTATCTTCGGTTAGAAAGGGAGAGTTTTCCGTTTTTGCCGTGTATCATGTAGCTCAAGCAATCGAAATTTTAACCGATTCTAAAACCGGTGAAATTGATGAGAAAGGTAGTTTCCCCCCTGATTCTGTTTACGGAAAAGTTGAGGCAAAACTGAAGCACTATAATAAAATCAGAATAACTCAATTAAAGAGACAAAATCCGGAAGAAAAAAGCAAAACAAAATCTAAAAAGAATAAACATTAAATTCACTAATTAATACGGTGTCAAATGCTGCAAGGTTCAAACTTAAATTTCGCAAGAACTAAAATACTCTGTACCTTAGGTCCTGCTACTTCATCTCCGGCTACATTGGTAAAGATGATTAAAGCCGGTATGGATGGAGTAAGACTTAATTTTTCTCACGGTAATTTCGATTTTTTTGATAATCTTTTTCTCTCAGTACACGAAGCTTGCGTTGAAGAATCTACTTCCTTAGCTATTTTGGCTGATTTACAAGGTCCTAAAATTAGAATAGGCGAACTCTCGGAGCCTGAAATCCAAATTTTTGACGGTGATGAAATTGAATTAACCATTGATGAGGTGTTAGGCACAAATAAAGTTGTTTCTACCTCTTATAAACCCCTCCCTTCTGATGCCCGTATTAATGATGTTATTTTAATTGACGACGGGCTGATTAAACTAACAGTTTCTGCCATTAACGAAAGATCTGTAGTTTGCAAAGTTGTTGACGGAGGAGTTTTAAAGCCGAAAAAAGGAATGAATTTACCCGGAATGAGACTTTCAACTCCATCCCTAACTCAAAAGGATATCGATAACCTCAACTATCTTTATACAAAGCATCGTGTAGATTTTATTGCACTCTCTTTTGTTAGAAACGCTAGCGATATTATTGAATTGCGGCAATGGATCAACAAAAGAGGTTACAACACTCCTATTATTGCAAAAATCGAGAAACCCGAAGCCGTTGATAATCTTGACGAAATCTTAAAAGTGTCTGACGGTTTAATGGTTGCCCGGGGTGATCTCGGTGTTGAAATGAAAGCACAGGAAGTGCCTCTTATCCAAAAAATGATTATTAAAAAATGCAACGAAGCCGGTAAAATTGTTATTACCGCAACCCAAATGCTTGAATCAATGATCTCTAACCCTGTACCAACCAGAGCAGAGGCTTCCGATGTTGCTAATGCCGTATGGGACGGTACCGATGTAGTTATGCTTTCGGGTGAAACATCAGTGGGTAAATTCCCCATTAAAACGGTTGAAACAATGAATCAAATTGTTAGAAATGCCGGTTCTCATTTTGATTTCAACCGTACTCTAAATTTTGAAAGCCCCTCAAATTTTGAAGGGCAACTCTTTGAGTCGGTCAATAAAGCTATCGTAACTATGAGCCGCGAAGTTAAAGCATCCGCAATTGTAGTTTTTACCGAAAACGGAAGAACGGCAAGAGGCATTTCGAAATTTAAACCGGAAGCAAAAGTTATAGCCATTTCGGGAAAATTTGAAACTATGAATAACCTGTGTTTGAAATGGGGGGTAACTTCCATTTTTATGAAAGACATTGAAAGGGATTCTAACATTTTGATTTCCGAAGCTACAAAAATGATTCTTGAAACCGGTTTGGTTGAACACGGCGATGTCGTGATTTTTACAAGCGGAACCCCTGTTTCTGCTAAAGGAAGAACGAGCACTTTGAGGATTTTTGTGGTTTAGAGATGATTCCCATAGAAAATGACCATATAGCCAATTGGTACGAAACTCATCACACGGGTAGATTACTTTGTACTTTGTGCCCACGGTATTGTTTAATTGGCGATGGTCAGAGAGGTTTCTGTTTTATCAGGTACAATAAGGGAGGCACTTTATTCACCGAAGGTTATGGCAGATCAACGGGGTTTGCTCTTGACCCAATCGAAAAAAAGCCACTTAATCACTTTTTGCCCGGTTCATCTATTCTTAGTTTTGGAACGGCTGGGTGTAATCTTGGTTGCAAGTTTTGCCAAAATTGGTCAATAAGTAAAGCAAAATCAGACAATGTTTCTTCAATTCGTATATCTGCCGAAGATGTTGTTGAACTTTCGTTAAAATACAATTCGCCTTCAATCGCTTTTACTTATAACGACCCCGTAATTTTCTCCGAATTTGTTATTGATGTTTCTAAAATTGCAGTTCAGAATAATATTAATCCCGTATTAGTTACGGCGGGATATGTTGACCCCGCTGCAAGAATAGAACTCTTTAAGTATGTGAAAGCCGCCAATGTTGACTTAAAAGGATTCACCGAGCATTTCTACAAAAACTTAACCTACTCAAGTTTAAAACCTGTTTTGGAAACATTGATCTACCTTAAAAATGAAACTGAGGTATGGTTAGAAATCACTAACTTGATAATTCCCGGTCAGAATGATAATCCCGAAGAAATTAAAGCAATGTGTAACTGGATATTAGAAAATTTGGGCGAAAATGTACCCCTTCATTTTTCGGCATTTCACCCTGATTTTAAAATGAAAGATGTTCCGCACACACCCGTTACGGCACTTTATGAAGCGTACCGGATAGCAAAATCGGCGGGGATAAATTATTGCTATCTCGGAAACATTGCAGGAACTAAAGGGAAGGAAACGCGGTGTAACAATTGCAATGAACTTTTAATTGAAAGAGAATGGTTCAAAATAACCTTAAATTTGCTGAAGGAAAATAAATGCCCTTCCTGTAATCAACATATACCGGGCAGATTCAACTAAACAGAGAACAAAATTGAAATTATCGTCTATTATACTCGTAAAAAATGAAGAAAATAACATTAAAAGATGCCTTGAAAGTCAAATTGGCATAATAGACGAGATAATCGTTCTTCTTGATTCTGAATCTTCAGATAACTCAGAAAATATCATCAGAAGTTTTCCCGGTGTTAAATGCGAAACCGTTGTTTGGCAAGGTTACGCCAAAACTAAAAGCTCCGGTCTAAATTTTGTAACTAACGATTGGGTTTTTTGGATTGATGCCGATGAAACTTTAACAGAAGAACTGAAAAAAGAAATTTTAAAGTTCAAAGAATCAGTGCCTGAACACCCCGCATATATGGTTCCGAGAAAAGCATTTTTCCTAGGGAAGTGGATCAGACATAGCGGTTGGTACCCCGGTTATGTTACTCGTCTGTTCGATAAAACAAGGGTAAAATTTAACGAAAACGAGGTTCACGAAGGTCTTGATGTTAATGGTGAAACAGGGAAGCTTAAACACCCGCTCAATCATTATACCGACCCCTCAATAGAGCATTACTACTTTAAGTTTAACAAATATACATCTCTTGCGGCAAAAGAGATTAACGGAAAAAATAAGCAAACCGGAGTTTTTGCCGCTTTTATCAGAGCGGTTTCAGTTTTTATTAAAATGTATATTCTCAAATTGGGATTTCTTGACGGCTCACACGGCTTTACCCTGGCTGTGTTTTCTTCAAACTATGTTTTTACCAAATATTGTAAGGTTTGGGAAAAATCTCTACCTAAAGGAGATCTAAAATGATTCTCGGAATTATCGCTAATACCGGTAAACTAAAAATTGCGAGTGTTGTTAAAACTATAATTTCCGAACTCCGCAGTTTAGATATGGAGTTCTTTCTCTGCCAAGATTTAATAGAATTTAATGTCGTCAGAAAATTTGTAGGCGATGATTCGCTTTTTCTCCCTACAATTAACCTTGTCGAAAATTCTGATATTGTTCTTTCGGTTGGCGGTGACGGTACTCTACTAACTTCAGCTTATTCGGCAATATTTCAAGAAAAACCCGTAATGGGTGTGAATTTCGGAAAATTAGGATTCCTCGCCGAGTTTGATAAGCAACATTTACATCAATCTCTAATTGAAATTAAAAGCGGCAAAATAAACATTGAAGAGAGAATTATTTTAACTGCTAATACTTTTTCAAGCAGAGAAATTAACTTTCACGCAATTAATGATATTGTAATTGGTAAAGGCGGCTGGCCAAAAATGATTGAAATGACGGTGAAAGCAGATTCCGATTATGTTTATACTTTCGCTTCTGACGGACTTGTAGTTGCTACGCCCACAGGCTCAACAGGCTACTCTCTTTCTGCAGGTGGTCCTATTGTTAATCCAAAGGCAGATGTAATCACTCTCAGCCCAATTTCGCCGCATAGTCTTACTTTAAGACCTTTGGTATTACCCGGAGATATGAAAATTTGCGTTACTATCAAAAGACATCCCGTCGCTTTCCAAATAAATTGTGACGGACAAAGAGTTTACGAGTTTCACGCTCCATTCGAAATTAATATCCATAAATTTGATAAAAAGTTAAAAATTGTTAGAACTTCTCTAACAGGCTATTTTAACACGCTAAGAACCAAACTCCTGTGGGGGTTAGATGTGAGGGAAAATAAAAATGACTAAATTCCTATTTTTTTGTTCAATTATTTTAATGAGTAATTTATTGATGAGTCAGGTAAACAAAATTATTTTAGACGAACCATCGGGTAAACAGATTTTAGTAGGATATGTAACCCGCGAAGCATTTTCTGACACGCAGTTTTCTTGGTACGATAAAAATTTCGAAGATTACAAAGTAAACACTACTATTCTCGAAGGTATTGAAGAAGAAATTTCCGGCATAGAAATTACCGCCGTTATCGGCAGCTGGTGCGGAGATACAAAAAGAGAATTGCCCCGTTTCCACAAAATTCTCGACTATCTCAATTTTCCTTCCGAAAACTTAAAAATGATAGCTTTAGATGTAGATAAAAAAACTGATGTTGAAGAATTTGACAAGTTAAAAGTTTCTTTTGTACCTACTCTCATTTTTTACAAAAACGGTGAAGAAATAGGCAGAATCGTTGAACAACCGTATAAATCTTTAGAAGAAGATATTGTGTATATATTGAGGAAAGAGTGATCCCGACAAGAATCGGGAGAGAAGGGTGAAGGGATGATCCAGACTGGGTTGGGGGTGGATTTAGGGATTGTGCAACATATTTACATTTTGATGAAACAAAATTGTTGTTAAATAAAAGAAAGATAAGAGTTTACTCCAAATTGTTTTTTTGATGACAATAAAATCTTTTAAAACCGGTATTCTTTTATTCGTATGGGCAAAAGAGAGTTTGAATCTTTTCATTTTTTTAATTTTGGTAAATTTGAAAAATGTTTGGCAAGACTTGTTTTTTTAACTATCAGGTACACTTCAAAAAATTTAAGATTAGTTGGGGTGTTTTGTGAAGAAACGGTGATAATAGTTTGAGTACAACGAATCAAGCAATTAATGAAAGCAGAGATAATACCGTTACCCTTCCATAATTAAAAATCAAATTCATAATTCATAATTCCCACAAAAAATTTCAATAAAAATTTTTTAAAAAGTAGTCCCTTATATGAGTGATTTACGAATTTAGTACATTTTATTTTTTAAATAACTTATTATTCTCAGATAGCCTTAAAATTATGTATTTTTCAATGTCAATGTCAGACGGAATTTTATCCCTAACTATGGGAAGAATGAATTGGCAATTTATTGAGTTTGCTAAATCAACTAAAATTGTGTTTAATTGATTGTCATGAATATTTTCAAGTTGGTCGTGCATTATGAAGTGAATAAATTTTAAATCAAGTTCTTCTGCAAACAATACATAAGCGAAATCAAACGCAGCTATTTGTCCTTTCTTTTTCCCTGCACTAGGGTTCCCCTCAATATTTGTTACAATTAGATCGTAACCCCTATCACTTTTTTTTGTACTTAATAAATACTCCTCCCCATAAAGTTGACCTGATACTTTTGTAAAGTACTTATTAAAGAGAGTAATTCTCTTTTGAATTATACTGTCTTTTGAATTAATTTCTGAGTTAATAGTTTCTAATTCTTCGTTAATGTGATTAATTTTTTCATTAGATGAAATCCAGAATTTTTTTATTTCTTC
>JACSRR010000282.1 GCA_014879635.1 Ignavibacteriaceae bacterium
CTTGTCGGGATTACCCTTCACTCCCGATTCTTGTCGGGATTACCCTTTACTCCCGATTCTTGTCGGGATTACCCTTTACCCTTTACTCTTCACCCTTTACCCTTTACTCTTCACAGCTCCCGACCCAGTCGGGATCGCATCTATCCACTACCCACTAAATCTTCCACTACCCACTAACTTTGTCAACTATTTTACCTACGGTTAAAAATTCTTTGCCTTACTTTTTGTACATTTGGAATCGGAAAAAATCAAAATATATGAACTTATTAGAAAAACTTAGAAGAATTAAAGAAAGATTTGATTTAGTAACTGAACAGCTCTCTGATTCGGCTAATATGAGTGACATGGACAGAATTGTCTCCCTCAGCAGGGAGAGAAGCGAATTAACTCCGTTTGTTGAAGCTTATGAAAGATACGAGAGAGTCTGTAACGACTTAATTGAGAGCAAATCTATTATTGATAAAAATTCAGATCCTGAATTAGTTGAGTTTGCTAAATTTGAAATTGATTCAATTAAGGATCAAAAAGAAATTTTAGAAGATGAAATTAAACTCCTTCTACTACCAAAAGACCCTAACGATACTAAAAACGCAATTATGGAAGTCAGAGCCGGTACAGGTGGTGAAGAAGCAAGTTTATTTGCAGAGAACCTCTTCAGAATGTACACAAGATACGCCGAACTTAAAGGCTGGAAATATGAAATCCTTGATTATACCGAAACTGGTTTAGGCGGACTAAAAGAAGCTACCATAAATTTCTATGGCGAAAGCGTTTTTGCAGAGCTTAAATATGAAAGCGGAGTTCACAGAGTTCAAAGAGTGCCTGCAACAGAAGCATCGGGAAGAGTGCATACATCGGCAGCATCTGTGGCAGTTTTGCCGGAGGTTGAAGATGTTTCTATTGAAATTAATCCGAACGACCTTAAAATTGATGTTTTCCGTTCCGGGGGTGCCGGTGGGCAGAATGTAAACAAAGTTGAAACAGCTATTAGAATCACTCATCTTCCCACAGGCTTAGTTGTACAATGTCAAGATGAAAGATCTCAACACAAAAACCGTGACAAAGCAATGAAAGTACTAAAATCAAGACTGTATGATTTAGAATCTTCGAAACAAAACAGTCAAATTGCTTCTCAGAGGAAAAGCATGGTAGGTAGCGGTGATAGAAGTGAAAAGATAAGAACTTACAATTTTCCGCAGAACAGGGTTACAGATCACAGAATAGGGCTAACACTTTATAATTTGTCAGATATTATTAACGGTGATTTAAATGAGCTAATAGAACAGCTTAAGATTGCAGATAGAACCGAAAAACTTCGCTCCGAAATGAACTAACTATCAAATACCGTAATTAAATAATTAATTCTTCGGCAAGATCTTTTAATTTTGTTATTGCTTCGTCTAAATTTTGCACTTCCAATTTGTTCAGAATTACTTTAGTATAATCTTCGGTTAAAGGAGTGATAACTTCGTTTTTAATGTTGTTTCGTAAATAGGAAACACCATCTCTGCCGGCGTCAATTAAATCTTTCCTCTTTGCACTTCGCAATGCCAATTCTGCTAATTGACCTGCTGAAATGTTATCGAGATTTCTTTTGCATTTTGCATAAATAACGCTTTCGCATCCTTCAAAGTTTTGAATCTCCTCAATTTTTAACCAATTTATATCATCATAATAAACTTCATTTAAGTTTCCGGTAAAATTACCTTCTCTTCTGTAGAGGATATCTTTTGCAAATTCAATAGAGCAATCATCACTTAAAATAAATAACGATGCTTTAACCTTAGAGCCCGTATCATTAGTGATTGTTAATGTGGGTGCAAAATTTCTTGAAATACTTTTCCGGGCGTATTCAACATTGAAAGGAGTAAGAACCCCTTTAACAATTTGAACGGTTTGTTTTTGAATTTCAAATCCCGGGTTATCAATCAAAGATCCATAAGCTAAAATTGCTATTTTTTTCATAAACTATCTTTTATATGCTGGAAAAGTTAACTTTAATGTTGTATTGTGTTTTTACAATTTTGCTAAAATTCTCATAGGGTAAAATAAGCATTTTAATTGTTAAATTTGTTTTCAATCTATAAAATTTTAAGGAAAGAAAATGAGAAGAAAAGTTGTTGCCGGAAACTGGAAAATGAATAATGATATTAATGCTACCGTTGATTTAATTTCGGCATTAAAAGCAGGTCTAAAATCTTCTGAGCCAAAATCTGATGTTATTATTTGTCCTCCGTTTACTTCTTTAGAAACGGCAAAAGAGCTTGTAAAAAACAGTAATATAAAATTAGGTGCACAAAATATGCACTTTGAAGAGAACGGCGCTTTTACCGGCGAAATTTCGGCGGCTATGTTAAGAAGCACGGGTTGCGAATATGTTATCTTAGGGCATTCAGAACGCAGAACAATTTTTCAAGAATCAGATGAGTTAATTAATAAAAAAATTAAAAAGGCGCTTTCATCAGGGTTAAAGCCAATTTTCTGTATCGGTGAAACTCTCGAAGAAAGGGAATCTTCAATTACTTTTGATGTTATTACCCGCCAAATTCAAAAAGGATTAGAAGGTATTTCTTCGCTTGAAAGTATAATAATTGCTTATGAACCTGTTTGGGCTATAGGAACAGGGAAAACTGCTTCTCCGGCTCAGGCGGAGGAAGTTCATTCTTTTATCCGTAATTTATTGACAAAAATGTACGGTGAAAAGGAAGCACAAAGTGTTATTATTCAGTACGGTGGCAGCGTAAAGGCTGATAATGCTTCCGAATTATTAAATATGCCAAATATTGACGGTGCCCTTGTTGGCGGAGCTTGTCTTAAAGCCGATTCTTTTTTGGCAATTATTAACTATTAAACTTTTCGAGACAAATTTTTACAATTAATTTTTCCGTTTGATTCCGGCTTCCCTTTTTAGCCGGAATCCGGATTTCTCGCAAAGTTCTAATCTTTAAAGTTAGAAATATGAATCTAAATAATACTAAGTCTGATACTCCCGGTTCAATGAGTAAAAAATCAATCAAAGAAAAATTATGGTTTTTATGGCTCATAGCATTCATTTTAATGGCAGCTACTCTGTACTATCAACGAACAACAGGACCAACAAACGAAAAAAGGGTTACTGTTAATTTTGGGGTTAATGAGTACAAATTTAAACTTCTTAGATCTTGGGGTGGCGAAAAAGACTGCCCTGTAATACTTGAAGTTCCTGATACCTCAGTTAAAGCTGCACTTTATTTCAAAAGATACAAAGTTAATGAAGATTATACTGAAGTAATTTTCGAAAGAAATAATTCTACACTTACTGCATTTCTTCCGCACCAACCCCCTGCAGGCAAACTCGAATACTTTATCGTTTTTAAAGATTCAGCCGGTAATAAAAAGCCTGTTAGCGGGGATGACACCGTAATAATCAGATTTAAAGGTGATGTGCCAATGGCTATCTTGCTTTTACACATTTTCTTTATGTTTTTTGGTATGTGGCTAAGTAATATAACCGGGCTGTTGGCTCTATTTAAGAATAAACTTTTCGTAAAATATGCCGTATTTACTGCAATATTCTTGTTCATCGGTGGTTTTGTATTTGGACCAATAGTGCAAAAATATGCGTTTGATGTTTATTGGTCAGGATTCCCTTTCGATACGGATTTAACCGATAATAAACATCTGATAAGTTTTGGGGTTTGGGCTATTGCAATTTTATTTAGTCTGAAAAATCCGAAATATTATCTTGGAATTATTGCAGCAATTATTCTTATCATCACATTCGCTATTCCTCACAGCGCCATGGGAAGCGAATATGACTATAATAAGGGGAAAATGGGCACTTCAAAAGAGTTTAAACTTTAATATTTTTGGTTGAGTTGTGAATGATTCATAAGATGAATTAAATTCTCTATTTTTTTTACTTTATTTCATTCACAACTTTTAACATTAGCCTGAACGATATTCCCGGGTCTGCTATTTGGTTCACGGTACCGGCTAAATAAACATCCTTTTCAGGGCAATAAAAAGCGAACGCCCCCGATAATCCCGAATGCCCGATAAATTCAGGTGCGGGAGAAAATGGTGAAAATATCCTCGGTAATTTAAATTGCATTACTCCTGTTCCATATTTGAGCGGAAAGAATATTGGATTCCAATTATACAATGATTTTAATCTTTCTACGGGGAAAAATTTACCTCCAAAAAATGCTCTTAGAAACCTCAGCGATTCGCCGGCAGTTGAAACAATTCCTCCGTCTGCTCTGAAAGACTTCATTGCAAGCGGCACTTTCAAAATTTTATTTTTGTAATAAAGTGGTGCCGGTAAAGTATCATTTTCATCAGAAAAAAGATAAGTTTTCACAAATTCAAGTTCATCAAAGATAAATTTTTTAAACACTTCATTGATTTCAAGCCCGGTAATCTTTTCAACAACACTCCCTAATAATTGAAAATTTGTATCAGAATAGAGAGCTTTTCCCGGTTTACCCGGCGCGAACGAGGATTTCATTGTTTTTGAAAGATTAATAGTGTCTTCAAATGACCAATATGAATCTTCTCCTGAAATTAATTCCTTTTCTAAAGATTTCCCGTCTGATTTTTTCCCCAGAAAATAGTCGGGTATGCCGGAGGTGTTTGATAATAACTGCCTCAAAGTGATTCCGGAAGAAAAATCTTTTCCTTTAATAATGTTTAAGCCAGTTATTAATGATTGTGGTAAATATCTCGCCAATTTATCATCAAGAGATAAAAGCCCCTGTTCTTCAAAATTTAGAATTTGAGCGGCAACATAAATTTTTGTGGTACTTGCAATAAAATACTGTGAATCCGGCATTAAATTTCCCGCCGATGCACAAACCGGTTCTGAATTACTACCGCTTGCGATACACATTATTGTACCGAATACATTTTTATTATCCACTCGCTTAGATAATATCTCTTTTAATCGCTCTATTGAAATCACCTAAAATCTCTAATATCTTGACTGAATTTTACTTTAATATAAGATTGTAAAATGATAAAGTTAAAACATAAGTGCAAAAAAACAAAAACCCGGAAATAAAATCTGAATTTTTAATTCCGGGTCTAAGAAAATGACGCTATGAATTCTATTTAATAATTGTGATCTTCTTTGTTTGAACTCCCTCGTTTGAATACATTCTGTAAAAATAAACCCCCGAGCTCAACTCTTTGAGGTCAATATTCACTTCATAATTCCCCTGATTAACAAAATTGTCAACCAAAGTTTGAATTTCTCTTCCGTTAATATCAAAGAGTTGAATTTTTACCTTTGAAGGGTCAGAAACTGAATAGTTTATTTTTGTTGTATTCACCCCTAACGACAAATTAACCGGGTTAGGATAGTTTTGACTTAATACAAAACCGGAAGGTGCCTTACTTTCTTTTACCGAATTCGGAACAGGGTTATACTTCCAAATACCGTTTTCAATAGTTCCGCAATAAAGAGCATCACCAAAACTTCTAAAAGCTCTGACATTAAACCCTTGCGGTAGTTCAATTGATTCAGATACACTCCACTCGCCTGAATTTAATTCATAAAGTATATTTTCAATATCAGAAAAAGCGATATAAGGTTTTCCTTGATATACAAAGAGTGAAAAGCTGTACCAACTTAGAGTTGAAAAAGGTAGTCCGGTTTGGTGCAATTCCCAATTTAATCCTTTATCAGAGCTAATAAACACACCTTTTGTGGTTTGCGCAATTATACTTCCTTTTGATTCGATGAAGCTTATTAGATTGCCCGACTGAATAGGACCGGTAAGAATATTTCTCCAGGCACCGTTTTCGAAAATATAAGTGCCTTGAATAGTTTGTGCAATTACAAAATTCTGACTCGAAAGAATTTTAGAAACCGGAACAGGCACATTCCCTTCTCGAGGTAACCCTGTATTAATAGTACTCCAACTTGCACCCCCGTCAGTTGAACGGTACACTCCACCCTGCTCCCAAACCGGAGGTAAATGCATTCTTGCCCTGGTTCCGCTAAATCCTAAAAACAGCTCTCCGTTTACTTCTGTTACTGCCGACATTTTAGGCAAATATGATTGAGGAATTCCGTTTGAAATAATAGTCCAATTCTCACCAAGGTCACCGGAATACTTTAGCTGACTTTCTGAAATTAAATACAATTTATTGTTTTTAATAGCAAAGTTACCGGCATTTTCGGCAACAATTTCCCAATTTTCACCCGAATCGGTTGTTCTATAAAGCAGATTGTTGTTCCGTGAAAAAACAGTAGTCTCATTAAAGGTTTCCGGATCTGTGGTGGTGGCAATAACATCAACCGGAAGTTCTTGCCAATTTCCATTTAATTCTTTGCTCAAAATTTTCCAACCGGAAGTAACCAAAATCTTTTCGTTTGAATAGATTAGTGAGCCAAACCATGTATCTAAGCCCAAATTAACCCACTGAACACCGTCAAATTTGAATAAATTATCCTCTAAACCTAAAACTGATGCATATAAATTATCGCCAAAATTATACAATTTGTAAACATTAGGCTGAGTAGAATTAAAACCGCTATTAAATTCGACCCAATTTAAATTGGCATCTAACCAAAAAACACCGTTGGCAGATGAAATATACAAGCTGCACATGTAAAACTCAATGCTTGTAACTTGCAAAGATTGCTGATTATGATAAGTTAGCGTCCAATTTTGACCATTGTCATCAGAATAAACAATTGCAGTAAAATGACCGGGAATAGTTGTAAATCCCGCCAATATTATTCTACCGCCAATTACATAAACGCTTTGAATAGAATACATCATTCCGGTTAGAGTATCGCCCTGAACAGGGAGTGAAAGCTCAGTGTTTAACTTGAGAGCTTCCCAAGTTGAGCCATCGTCAAAAGATGAGTAAAGTGTATCTGAAGAGAGAGTAAAAATTCTTTCAGGCGTTTTCCACAACTTACCGTCAAAATAAATACCTGTTAAAACAGTTTGCCAACTTAGTCCGTTATTTTCTGATTTAACTACTTTATTACCCGAAACACCCAACCAACTTGCGCCACTTTTTTGGATATTATTGAAATAGATATTTGAATTTGAAATGTGAGTAAATCCTGAACCGTTATCGAAATAGATATTACCTCTATTGGTAACTAACATCATACCGGAATCATCACCCGCCAATAAATCAAAATAACCCCCTTTAATACCATTGGTTTTTTGAAATTGCGGATACAAATTTGAAATCATAATGATGAGAATAATTGCCGCTAATTTTATTTTTTTCATACTACTTTTAATTTTGTTGATAATGATTAAAAGTAACCTTGCGAGAAAAAAAGTGACAGAGGTGAAATTTTTCGAGTATTTTTTTATGATGCACTGAGAGAAAACAAAAAAAAATGCCGGATTAACCGGCATTCAAACTAATTTAACTTATCTAATTTTAATATGAAGTTCTTTAAGCTGTTCTTCCGAAACATACGAAGGGTTATCGTCCATTAAAGAAACACCGCTTGCAGCTTTTGGAAAAGCAATAACATCGCGAATAGATTTTTCACCCGAAAATAGCATCGTTAATCTATCGAATCCGAATGCAATTCCGCCGTGAGGAGGAGCTCCGTAGCTAAAAGCGTCTAAAAGGAAACCGAATTTTTCTTTCGCTTCTTCTTCACTAAGACCAAGTGCTTTGAACATTTTAGACTGTAACTCAGAGTTAAAAATTCTGATACTACCGCCTGCAACCTCGTTACCATTTAAAACTAAATCATAAGCCTGAGCTTTTACTGCTGCAAGATCTGTATCCATTAGCGGAATATCATCAATTGCCGGCGAAGTAAACGGATGGTGCATAGCGTAATACCGGTTAGTATCTTCATCCCACTCAAACAGCGGGAAGTCTTTAACCCATAAAAGTTTAGGTTCAGTATCCGGTTTAATCAATTCTAACCTTCTTGACATTTCAAGTCTGATGTTACCCATAATTCCGAGTGTTTTATATTTTTTACCGCTCAGAATCAGAATTAAATCTCCCGGTTTTGCGTTAAGAGCATTTACTAACTCAACTTTTTCGTCATCCGAGAAAAATTTAATTGTGGGAGATTCAAGCCCTTCTTCTTTAACTCTAATCCAAATTAATCCGCCGGCACCGTTTTTCTTTGCAAACTCGGTTAAAACATCGAGCTGGTTACGGGTATAATCACCGCAGCCGGGGGCAACAAGTCCGGTTATAATTCCTTTAGAATCAATAGTTTCTTTAAATACACGAAACTCAGTCTTTTCAAAAACTTTGTTTAATGTATCCATCTTTAAGTCAAATCTTAAATCGGGTTTATCAGATCCGTAGTTTTCCATAGCTTCTTCGTAAGTTAAACGGGTTATAGGAAGACTTAACTCCTTACCCCAAATTTCTTTGAAGAGAATAGCCATTAATTTTTCGATTATCTCAAAAATAAAGTCTTGATTAATAAAAGACATCTCGACATCTATTTGAGTGAATTCGGGTTGTCTGTCTGCTCTGAAATCTTCATCCCTAAAACACTTAACAATCTGGAAATACCGGTCAATGCCTGAAACCATCAGTAATTGTTTATAAGTTTGGGGTGATTGCGGCAGAGCGTAAAATTTCCCTTTGTGAATTCTACTCGGGACAAGAAAATCCCTGGCGCCCTCGGGGGTACTTTTCATTAAAATTGGAGTTTCAACCTCTAAAAAGCCGTTGGCATCAAAAAATTTGCGAACAACTTGGTACATTTTATGACGCAAAATCAAATTCTTTTGAACAGATGAGCGTCTCAAATCCAAATAACGGTACTTCAACCTTAAATCATCGGAAGTTTCAATAAAATCATCAATAGGGAAAGGAGGAGTTTTAGCAACACTCAATATATTTAGTTTATCTACTAAAATATCTACCTCTCCGGTATTCATATTTGAATTTTCGGTACCTTCGGGTCTCTTTCTTACAACACCTTCAATATTAAGAACAAATTCTGACCTAAGAGATTTAGCTACTTCGTGAGCATCTGAATTAAAAGAAGGTTCAAAAACAATCTGTGTTTTACCGTATCTATCTCTTAAATCAATAAAAATTACACCGCCTAAATCTCTTCGAGTATCAACCCAACCGTTTAAAATAACGCGTTGCCCGATGTTATTACTTCGTAACTCACCATTATTATGCTGTCTCTTATACACATCTGACGCTGCCGACGACGGAGAGAG
>JACSRR010000094.1 GCA_014879635.1 Ignavibacteriaceae bacterium
AGATGTGTATAAGAGACAGGCCTTAAACCGTTCTGTCCTGTTGTGCCATCTATTACCAAAAGAGTTTCGTGAGGAGCATCAGGAATCTTTTTCTTAACAACATTATTAATCTTCTTTAATTCTTCCATTAATTCAGTTTTTGTATGCAATCTACCGGCTGTGTCAATTATTACTACATCAGCTTTGTTGTTAACTGCATATTCAATTGTTTCAAAAGCCACTGCACCCGGGTCACTTCCTTTTGATTTTTGAATTAGTTTTACATTAGCTCTATCAGCCCAAATCTCTAATTGTTCGTTTGCAGCAGCTCTAAAAGTATCAGCAGCTCCAACAACGGTAGTTAACCCGGCATTTTTGAAATTGTTTGCTAATTTACCTATGGTAGTTGTTTTACCTGCTCCGTTTACTCCAACAATTAGAATTACAAACGGCTTTTTACTTTCGAATGCAGGTGAATAAGTTTCAGCAGATTTGCTATTTTCCAATATTGTAACAAGTGACTCTTTAACTATTTGAATAGCTTTATCGCCGCTCCTGTCTGATTCACTTTTCATTCTTCTTTTTAGATTATCAATTATCCCGGTAACAATTTCTGCTCCCAGGTCTGAAGAAAGCAATATTTCTTCCAGTTCTTCAATCATTTCTTCACTGAGAACAGCTTTACCTGTGAAAACTTCGGTTACTTTATTAAAAAGTTTATCTCTGGTTTTACTTAAACCTTCTTTAAGTTTATTAAAATTTATATTTTCAAAGAGTTTCATTTGTGCCCTTAAATCGTTTAACTGAAATTAGTAAGTAGTTTGAAAATGAAACAATAATCATAATAATTGCGGCATAATACAAAACTGTATAAATGAGGGAGTCTTTATTTAGCCCAAACATTAAAGAAATAAAAAATACGGCAATCACATTAACAGCTATTTTACCGGTCATGTTAGATGGGGGTACTGATTTGAATTTACTACTTATAAAGAATGCCGGAATAACAATAAATAAATCCCTTAAGATCACTATCCAAAACAGTAATGGGTCTAATACACCGATTGTATAAAGTTTAATAGAAACTGCTGCTACAACTATTTTATCTGCAAGCGGATCAATAATTTTACCCTCTTCGGTAACCTGATTTAATTTTCTTGCGTAGTAACCATCTAAAAAATCTGAAAGCATTCCGGTAATTACAACGAGAATTAGTAAAGTTAAATTAAGCGAATTGTTTATGTTGCCAATCAATAGCCAGAGCGGAATGACCAGAAAGGCTCTGTAAATACTCAGTATATTTGAGAGATAAAGAAGACGGGAAAATTTAAAATCAATTTTCATTTTACTACTACAAACTTCCCTAATTTAACATCTGTAACTTCGCCTGAATCATTTAATTTAGTAACTCTGTAAATATAAACCCCTGACGAAATAACTCTATTATTTAGATCGTTTAAGTTCCAAGTTACACCCCCGTTACCGTCCCTTTCTTCTATCGATTGAACAAATATACCGTCAAGAGTGTAAATTCTTATTTCGGCTCTTCTTGGGAGATTTGCAAATGTCATAGAGGGTGATTTTGATAAATTAACAGGATTAGGATAAACAAACAGATCATCAAGATTTTCTGCAAATGAAGATAATACTATGGATGAACCCGCACCTTCGTTTATTAAAATAGACCCTGTACTTGTTGAGGACCTTATACCGGAAACAGTTAATGTATATTCCCTGCCTAATGCACCAAAAGGTTTTTCTCCTTTAGTACTGATAATAATTTGATCTCCAAATTCTCCTGATAGTGAAACAGATGTAGCTTTGTTTTCGGGTGAGAACTTATAACTACTTAAATTTGTAATTGTTGCCGGGTCAACCGGGAGGTTAAATTTTAATTCAACTTCATAATTGGAAAGTATTTTAAATCTCTCAACATAAAAAGTCTCTTCATCGGGTGAAGGTTGTACTGAAAAAGTTACCAAAGTATCATTTACAGGTGCTCTGTAAAGATCCCTCAAATTTTCAACAATTAATGAATTAAGTCCCGGTTCAAAAGGAGATTTAAATGTAATCAAATAAGAAAATTCAGAGGAGGCTGAAATTGAGTTAACCGCTATTAATGAATTTGAAGCACCTCTTACTTTAAAGGCATCCAAATTCTCGAGCGATTTATTCACTCTCTCAGAAAAAGTTACATCCAAGGTATTTTTATTTACAATCGATAAATTAGTTATGTTAGAGATCTTATGGTGATAAATAGCTATAATTTTGCTTAGTGCAGATTCACGCTGAGTTTTAGTTTCGTCTATACCGGAAATCGAATAAAAATATGTAGTACCCGGAACAACATTTGAATCAAAATAATATGAGTTTGAAGTTGAATCGGTTAACATTAGACTCTGAGAAGTTTCACCTTTATAAATATAATATTTAGGGGAATTACTCACCCATTCTATTCTCACTTGAGTTTCTGTGAAAGTATTTCCTTCAACATAGAAAGGAACTGATGGTCTGAGAGGAAGTCCGTACTCAAAAAATTTAATACCGGTACTGAACGGAAAAGCAACATCCGGCGTACCGTTTTGATTAAAATCAGCAATCAATAATGAAGTAGTGTTAACATTCTCGTCAAAAGAGATTATTTTAGATGACCCGCCTCCCCTGCTCTCAATTATATAAGCATAGGGATATAATGATAGAATAATCTCATCTCTGCCATTATTGTTTAAATCTCTCATTTTAATTGCATTACCGGCTCTTTGAAAACCTGAGTTAAATTCTTTAGCGGGGTTGATAAATGCTTGTTCGTTAATCACAATTAGCGAATCATTCCGGAAATTAAATGTTAACAAAAGAAAAAACGGAGAGATATCCAATTCTCTTACAGATTCTAAAATAATTGAGATGTCTAGAACACCGTCACCATTAAAATCACCTGAAGTTAAATAACCTGTTGAGCTTAAAAAACCGGTATTAAATTCGATTGCGGGTGTTATATTATTTTTTGAATTAATGTTATAAACCAAAACATCACCGTCTGAATCAATCATCCACATTTCTTTTTTGCCATCGCCGTTAGAATCTAAAAAAGTAGCATTCGGAGAGTTAAAATAATTTCCTCCAAAACCTTTTCTCGAAAAATTTCTAAAATTAGTCTGGTAATTCAAAGTGAAATTATTGTTAATTGAATAAACTGCTCCGGTTGAATCACTTCTAAGAACAACTAATTCGTTTTGATTGTCATTATCAAGGTCTTCAACTTTTACGGGCCAGAAAAATGAAGTATCATATTTTGCTTTAGTTTCAAAAACAGTTGAACCCACAGCTGTTTGTTCTGAAAAAATAGCAGAGTATGACCATAAAGAAAGTATGTTTTCCTTACCGTTGTTATTAAAGTCACCGGCATCTTTTAGTATTTGTTGAGGAAGTGAATCTGTAGTTTTAGTAAACTCACCTGAAGTAAAATTATAAAGGTGTGATACTTGAGGTGCAAAAATATCTCTTATATAAACACCGGATTCACTACCGGAAATTTTAACCGGTTTATCAAAAATATAGCCTGCGGGGAGAGAATAACTCATTTCTTCCCTTGATTGTATATCAAAATTCGAAGTAAGATCAACAGTAAAATCTGCTCCGTTGTTTCTGATAAACGACTTTAATCCTGCTTCGTTTTCTATCTCAAAATAAACTTGATAAGTATTGTTAACTTCTACTAACTGTTTAGGGATAAAACCATAGTGAAGTCTCTTCACAAATTGGTTGTTAATTGCAAAACCGTCTAATGTTATAAAATTATAATCTGTTGCAGTTAACTTCTTATAAAACATTTTTACTAATGCCGGTTGTTCTGTGTAAATTGACGCCAAGATAGTTGGTACATCACCGTACAATGCAGGGAAAATGGAGATTAGTTCAGCTGTAGCAGGTGATCTAACAATACTGAAATTTACTCTTTCTTCACTATTTATTCCGTTAGTTTGCTCAACTCTTAATCTAAGCGTATAAACAGTATCAGGGAGTGAAGAGATGTTTAAAGTGAATATTTCTTTATTCTGAACCTGATTTCTACTTTCAACTAATAAAGGAGTCCAACTTGTAGGATTTAATCCCGTACCCAAATAGAGTGTAAATGAATTAAAATATGAAGAAAGTACTGTAACGGAAATGTTTACCGTATCTTTAAAAGTGGCGAAATCTTGTTTGGGATATTCAAACTTAACAATTGAAGGAGAAAGAACTCTTAGTGCTCTTTCCAAGTTTAACCTGCCTGCTCCGGTTCTTAGATCCCATCCGGGAGCACCAATGTCATCGGTCGAAGTTTTTAATATTTGTTTAATTTCTTCATTTGAAAAATTGCCCGATGAACGAATTAATCCGGCTGCAGCACTAACAAAAGGAGCCGCCGCCGAGGTTCCGTTAAAATCTGTATATCTGTTGTTTCTTATTGTAGTAAGAATGCTTGTTCCCGGAGCAACTAAATCTAAGGTAGAGCCATAATTTGAAGAAGATGCAACAAAATCATCCTTAGTTGAATTCCCTACTGAAATTACTTCAGAGTATCCTGACGGATAATGAGGATCAGGTGAAGCCGAATTACCGGCACTGGCTACTAATACTATATTCTGAGAATACGCATAACGGATTACATCACGGAGCACATAAGAATAAGAATAATCACCAAAACTCATATTAATTACCGATGTGCCCATTTTCACTGCATAGATAATTGCTGCTGCTACATCATCTTCTTCACCGTAACCCTCTGGGTCAAATGCTCTAAGATTTAGAATTCTAACTTTGGGAGCAACTCCGGCAATACCTGTTGTATTGTTTGTTTCGGCACCTATTATTCCGGCTACGGCTGTACCGTGCGAAAATCCGTTTTCATCTTTCGGGTCATTATCCCAAAAGAGATAATCACCTCCGGTTGAATCAAAAGGGAATCCTTCCCTATCGGTAAAGTCCCAACCCATATAATCATCGATAAACCCGTTACCGTCATCATCAATACCGTTAGTTCTTTTATCGTTTCCGAACGCATCTAAACCTGTTTCTCCGGCGTTTATAAATATTTTATTCTTTAAATCGGGGTGTAAATAATCTATTCCGGTGTCAATAACTGTAATTGATATTGAGTCTTCACCTTGATTAATATCCCAAGCATCAAATGCCTTTATCATTGAGAGTGCCCATTGATTAGAAATAAGGCTATCATTTGGCATAAAATCAATTTTATAAGTATTTGATTTTTGCATATACTCAATATTCTCATCAAAATCATTTACAAACTGTAAAAATGATTCCTGCAAAGGAGTGTCGTAAGTTATTTTTATAATTTTTGAAAGTTCCGGAATACTAAACGCTGAACCTTTTCCCAAATAAGACGCACTAAGTACATTACCTGTTTGCGAAGGTAAATCTACTCTATCACTGTAAAAACTTTTGTTTAACAGCCGAGATTCAACCTCAGAAGGAGAGACTGATTCATTATATTTGATAAAATAGGTTGTTTGTGGAAATACCGTAATTGAAAATAAAAGGAGTAAAATTAGATATTTAAATTTCATGTGCATCTTTCTTAAAGTTAAAATCTACAGTTGTGGGATAAACGCCCGAGAAACAGGCAGTACAAAAGTTTTCTTTTTCAATTTCGCGTGCCGACTCTAATATGTTTTCAATTGAAAGGTATTCAAGTGTATCAGAACCAATATATCTGTTAATCCTTTCAATATCCTCACCACACTGATGGGCAATGAGTTCATTTTTTGAGGGGAAATCCATTCCGTAGTAACACGGATGAGTAATTGGCGGAGATGATATTCTTAAATGTATAGACTTTGGTTTTGCCTCACGGATAAGTGAAATTAATTTTTTTGATGTTGTACCTCTAACAATTGAATCATCAACCACAACAACAGTTTTATTTTCAATTATTCCTTTTACTACATTAAATTTAATTTTCACCTTCATATCCCGGTTTTCTTGTCCCGGCTGAATAAAAGTTCTTCCAATATAATGACTTCTGAGTAAACCGAGTTCAAATTTTGCAGGGATATCCATTTTTTGGAGCTCTGAAGCATAACCTAAAGCCGCAGTATTTGAACTGTCAGGAACACTAATTACAACAACTTTATCACCATCCGGATCAGTTACGGGATGATTTCTTGCAAGCAGTTTTCCTAATCTTCTTCTTACTTTATCAACACTGTGACCAAAAATAAAGCTATCCGGTCTTGAAAAGTAAATATATTCAAAAATGCAATGCTTTTTGTATTCTTGTGTATTTTGTAATTTAATGGATTTAGGGTGACCGGTTTTTACAGATTCATTATTAATTATTAAAACTTCACCCGGCTCAATATCTCTTACAAATGTTGCAGAAATGATGTCTAATGCACAGGTTTCGGAAGCAACCACATAAGCACCGTCTTTTTTACCAAGACATAGAGGTCTGAATCCGTATGGATCTCTAGCTGCAATTAATTTGTCTTCTGTTAATAGTAATAGTGAAAATGCACCCTCAATTTGGTTTAACGCATCTATTACAGCGTCAATTTGATCCCCTTTTTTGCTTCTCGCAATTAAATGCAATATAACTTCAGTATCTGAAGTTGTTTGGAAAATAGCACCTTCATTAATAAGTTCTGTACGGAGTTTAGATTCATTTGTAAGATTACCATTGTGGGCTACGGCAATTGAGCCGTTGTGGTAATTAACAAGAAATGGCTGAATATTTTTTCTTGAATTTGATGAGCCTGTGGTAGAATACCGGTTATGACCTATTGCCGCATTCCCCTCTAACAAATTATTTTCTTTTATAAATTCATCAAAAACCTCAGAAACTAATCCCTCACCTTTGATAATCTGAAGATGAGTTTTTTGATCTGAATCAACATATCGCGAAACAATTCCACTTGCTTCCTGCCCTCTGTGTTGTAGTGCATGAAGGCCGTAATAAGTCCACATTGATGATTCTGCACTTCCAAAAACACCAAAAATTCCGCAAAAACACTTAGGTTTATCAGTACCGGGTATCATAAATTACCAAAATAAGGAGAGTGAAAAAACAAATGTAAATAAATGCAAAAACAAATTTAACAAAAACGGAAAGAAAAAAGAGGGGAAAAACAAGTCGGAACGGCGGGATTTGAACCCGCGACCCCTACCACCCCAAGGTAGTGCGCTATCCGGGCTGCGCTACGTTCCGCTTATAACAAATTCTTTAAAGTTTCTAAAAACTTTTTGATATCTTCTAAATCTTTTACTAAAGGGGTACTGCTATCATCTACTCTTTCAGGTTCAGGTTCAATCAAGGGCGTTAAAGCTGTTTTTTCGATTTTGGGCTTTTCGGGAATTATCCCTTTATTCTTTACAAAATCAATTAAAACTTGTTTTGCCCCCTCAATTGTATATTTTTGGTCTTTTAATAAGGTTTTAATATAAATAATGAGCTCAATCTCTTTATTTGTATAAATCCTATTGCCTGCCCTGTTCTTCTGAGGTTTGAGTTGTTCAAACTCATTTTCCCAAAATCTTAGGACATACTGCTCGACATCAGTAATCTTACTGACCTCGCTTATTGAATAGTATAGTTTTTTTATATTAAAGTCTCTCATAGACCCAAAAATATCTTCTCCAAAATTAATTAAATTGTTGTTAATAAACAAGAAGAAAGATATAATTAATGAAACACTTTAATATTTTCTTACAAACCGTTCTCTTTTTGTATAATTAAAATGATTTCGGAGATATCTTTTAGCTCATAATCAGCATTATGTAGCTCGGTATTAAAAGTATCACCATATTTAGCAAACGCAGTTTTCATACCGATATTTGAAGCACCGAGAATATCTCTTTCAGCCCAATCGCCTACCATTATAGATTCTTCAGGCTTAACATTGAGTTTGTTTAGAACTGCTCTAAACGGTTCAGGATTCGGTTTTCTATGTCCGGTGTCATCAAATGTTACAACAGCATCAAAAATATGATGGAAGTTCATATAAGCTAATCTTAACCAGGCTTCCATAGCCGGAGCATCAGAAAGTACACCCAGTTTAATGCCCAATTTAGACAATTTATTTAAACTTGAATAGACATGAGGGTAAGGAATTAATGCAGCTTCACGAGCTCTTCTATATGCTACAATTCCCGCTGAAAGTATTTTAAAATCAATCATACCTATTGTATTGTTTAAAAAGGCATCAAAAACCTTTTGATACTCAATTCCCTCTTGTTTGTAAATTGAGTCAATTTTTTTGGAGGCTTCCTCAATTGTGATGTTTAAACCTGCATCAATCATAGCAGTCAAACCTGCCTCAATTGCCATTCTTTTCATTTTCATAAAATCAACAAGAGTGTTGTCTAAATCAAAAATTACCGCTTTAATCATTTATATTACCGTTTTGTTGAATTTTAAAATTAAATACACTGCCGCATTATAACTCAAGTTTTTAAATCCGGAAATAAATCCGTTGCATGCTCGTGCAGTAATAAACTGTTGCCTAAACTCCTCTCTCTTTACTAAATGAGAAAGATGAACCTCAATTTTAATTAACTTTGAAATTTCTAAAGCATCATGAATTGCTACAGAAGTGTGAGAATAACCCCCTGAATTTATAATTATTCCGTCAAAAATATCATCTGCTTTTTGAATTTTATCAACTAATTCACCTTCGTGGTTTGACTGGTAAAATTCAAAGTGTATATCAGGGAACTCTGATCTAAGATCCTTTTCGATTGATTCTATTGATAAAGCACCGTAGTTATCTTTACCTCTTGATGTTAAAAGATTGAGGTTAGGACCGTTTAGAACAAGGATTTTCACAATGTTTCCTTCATCTCTTCAATAAAGTCCCTTAGTTTTGGCTGAACATATATTTCGTCAACCCCTAACTCTTTTAAAGCTGTCGATAAAATTACAGCCCTTCTGTTATTATTGGTGTTTTTATTGATTACTATAATTTTACTTTCTTTAACAATACAATAACCACCTTTAAAATCCCCTTTTTCAAACCTGACTGTAGCTCCTAATTGAAAAGCCAGTTCTTTGAGCTCGTTTACGAAAACTTCTATTTCTTTTTCTTTAACTTTCATTAACTTTTGTAAGAGGTTTGAACAAGAATAAATAAATATTTGTTAAAAAAAAAAA
>JACSRR010000069.1 GCA_014879635.1 Ignavibacteriaceae bacterium
TAATAACATTAAAATAATAATGAAAAAAAATAAAAATTTGAACATCAAACCGGAACCATTTATATAAGAAACCGTCAAAACTTATGAAAAAACAAGAAGAAAATAACGGTATGCAACTAAAACCAATTTTTAACATCAAGGATGATTTTAGCCTTATCAGGTCTTTTAATGAAGGATCGGAAGAGGCTTTTAAAATTCTGCTCAACAGGCACAAAGAGAAAGTAAGAAATTTAATATATCTTACTTTAGGAAACTCTGAAGCCATTGACGATATAAGTCAAGAAGTTTTTATTAGTGTTTACAGAAAGCTGAAACTTTTCAGATTCCAATCACAATTTACAACTTGGCTATATAGAATCACCCTCAATAAATGCAGGGATCATTTAAGAAAAGTTAAAATTAGATCTATCTTTACTGCTATAACTGACCCTGAAACCGGAAGGGAACATACAACACCGCAATATATTAAAGAGAACTTTGATATTAAAGAGATTGTCAGAAAAGCAGTAAGCGATCTTCCGGAAAAATTGAAAACCCCGTTAATACTTCGTGACTTTGAAGGTCTGAGTTATCAAGAGATAGCCGAGACTTTAGACACTGAAATAGGTACGGTTAAATCGAGAATATTTAGAGCCAGAGAAGCTCTTAAGAAAATTCTTGAACCCTACGCGGAGGAATTAATATGAATAAAATTGATAAAGAGTTAGAAAAATTATCGGCTTATATTGACGGTGAATTAAGCGATAATGAAAAAGCCTTACTGAAAGAGAAACTTCTCTCTTCTTCTGTTTTACGGGAAAAATATAATGAGTTCTCAAAAGTAAGCAATGCAGTAGCCTCTTTAAACCATTTGCCCGAAGATGATTTACTTGAATCAAGAGTAATGGAAAGAATTGAAAAGGATGCAGATAAAAGTTTTGCAGGCTCCTTTTTTAAGAAACCGGCATTTGCTTTTGGTGCAATGGCAGTGATTATGATGTTCGTTTTCAAATTTGGTTATCAACCATTTAACGAAATTATAGACCAGCAAAAAGTGGCACTCGTTGATTTTTACACCAAAAACTTATACCCGCTCTTTACAGCTTCAAGTTTATCTAATGATGAAGTACTGAATTTTGCTTTTGCAAGAGTTCTCCCATTAGATAATAAAAATGAAACTGTGATGAGCTTGGTTTATGATGATGACGGTTCTGCATCAATTGAAATTAAGAAATCTAATTCGGCAACAAAAATGAAATTTGATGATTTTGTCGAAAAGTTAAATCTTAATTCTAAAGAAAAAGATGCTCTTAATAAAATTCTTGAAGAATATTCAAAAAGAATTGCTGATTTAGTTTTGATAAATGACCAAAACGCAGTTGTTGTAAATCAGGAAATTCTTATGCTCAATTTGGCTTTAAGAGCCGAGATATTATCATTTACAAGTACTTTGGCAAACGCTGTTGATTTACCGGGAACATCTCAACACATTCCGGCTGCAGTTGTGAATAATATTAAAAACTACAAGAACAGTTTTAAACCCGAAAACGGAGGCGCCTATTGGTTAATTAGTCCTGATACTGCATTTTTAGCTAATTTAGTAATAGATTTAGATTCAATTCGTTTTTCGGCAAGTAAAGCAGCAGCACCTCAAGTATATAATTGGCGGTCAGTTGCTTCACCTGCTCATGTTGTTTCGGTTGGTAACAATTCTGTTAAATCATACAGCGACAGTTCAAAATCGAAAAAATATAGAGTTTACATAAACCCAGGTGAGTGTAAAATTGAAATGCCGGACTTTGATTCATGGACAAATATCACTGTTAAACCGTTCAATTTTGATAGTTTAGAGAAGAAATTGGACCTTGCACTTAGAAAATTAGGAAATATGAATTTTCAGTTTGATGTTGATACATTAAATAACGGTAAAGTATTTTCATACCGTTTTGAAGGGCAGATACCGGGTCATAAAGGTGTGTTTGTTTCCCCCGATTCAATACCCGGCTTTAATTTTGGTTTTACAATGCCAAGTCCTGATTCTTTAATAAATAGCTTCAGGCTCAATTTTAACGATTCGGCTATCAGTTCCGGAATTTTAGAAGGCTTGCAACAATTTAATATGTCCGGTTTTGATTCAACTTTTGTACTTCAATTTGGTGATTCCATTAAAATACAGATACCTCACATGGAAGCTGAAATGAACAAATTTAAAGCCGAAATGGACAGGCTAAAAATAGAAATGGACGCTATGCGTAAAAAACTGTTAGAAAGTAACCCCTCAATACCGAAAAAGAAGAAAGATCCGGTAGAAATCTAAAACCCTATTCAAATTAAAATAGTCCGCTAATTCTAATAAAATTGGCGGGCTATTATCATTTTTTTCCTCCGTTTATCATTCAATTATTTGTAAATTAGTGATATTGTGTTAATTTTATCCAAAAATTACTTTAATTTAATATACCGGTACAAAAAAGTAAATGCAGAACTCAATCAATACTATTACGGAAAACAAGAGATTTCAATTTCTTTTATTTTTCTTTGCCGTAATTGCTATCTTTCAAATTTTTATCCCATACAAAGGCATAGTATTTCTTGAAATCATAAATGAAGTTCTGATATTATCTTTTACAGCATTATTTGTGTTAAATCTCATATTAATTGAGTTCAAAAAAAAGTATCATCCGCTCAAAATTACCTCAAGTTTTTTAGCTGCATTTGGGTTACTATTAATGAGTATAATAGTACTAAACATTACAATGAATGTGTTTGGAATCAGTCATTCAGATTTTAGCCCTTCACCGGGATTGTTTGAAAAAATAATAATACTGCTTTTTAACTCGGTAATATTTGTTGTTTCGGTATATGTATTAGTATCGTTGAGGGAACTGTTTTATTTAAGAACAGTAAAAAATATAAATACATACTATAATGCAATGATAGTATTTATTGTACTTGCGTCGGTAACTTCGGTATTTAACGAAGAAGCATACAAAGAGTATAATTTTATCTACTTGGCATTCACCGTTAATGCAATAATTTTAATATTCCTAAACTCATTGAGAATTTCATGGATAGCTTTCCTCAGAGTTAAACAGAAGAGGCAATTGCTGTTAGTTTCGGTGATATTGGTTGTATTAAGCATAATTATTTTAATTCAAACAACTGACGAAAATTTTCAAAGTGCATCAAAATCATTCAGTTATTTTTTGCATAATTTTAATAACCTGATAATAATTAATGTGATGATTTACTCATTCGTAATATTTTTTACTACTCTTTTTCACTTACCGACAGCCGAAGTTTTTGATAAGAAGAGTCGTGAAGTTTCTTCGATGCAGTATTTTAGCAAACTAATTAACCAAGCGTTAGACTCAAAGGAATTAATACATACAATTTCGGATTTAGGAATAGAGATAGGCGGCTCTGATGCAATTTTCTTAAATTTGGATTTAGACGGCGATTCAAAAGTAATAGGTGTTAAAAATCTTTCTGATAGCGACGCAAATAAAATAGCCGCTTATACAAACTCTTTGACACCCGGTTTTGGAGTTAATTATGTTGTTTTGAAAGAATTTAACAATAAACAACACCCGGAAAACAGGTTTGCTTCGGTTTACATTGCTGCCCTAAAATCTTATGCAAAACTGCACGGTCATCTCTATTTCTTAAAGTATAGCGAAATATCACTTGACGAAGAAGATAAAAAGATGCTTGAAACATTTGCAGATTATTCGGCTATAGCGTTAGAAAACTCATATTTGTTGAGAGAATCAATTGAAAAAGAGAGATTAGAAAAAGAGCTTGATGTAGCAAGAAAAATGCAGATGAGTATTGTTCCTGCAGAAGCTCCTAAATTAAGGAATGCCGAAATATCATGTTCTTTTATACCGGCGTTTGAAGTAGGGGGTGATTATTACGATTTTTTTACACTTTCGGAAAATAAACTGGGGATAATAATTGCGGATGTTTCGGGAAAAGGTATTTCAGCGGCATTTATAATGGCTGAATTGCGAGGTATCTTTGAATCACTCACAAAACTAAAGCAAGAACCGAAAGATATACTTATATTCGTTAATCAGATTTTGAACAGGATATTGGATAGAAAGAGTTTTATCAGCGCCGTTTTCGCAGTTTTAGACTTGGAAACAGGCGAGTTGGTGCTCTCAAGAGCCGGGCATTGCCCTCCGGTTCTGCTATCTAACGGTGTAATAAATTTAATTAGACCTGAAGGGATAGCTTTAGGTATGAATTATCAAGGAAAATTTGACGGCTTTCTTGAAGAGGTTAAATTTACACTCAAAGATGACGATTTACTCTTTTTATATACTGACGGCGTAACCGAATCAAAAAATTCAACGCTTGAGGATTTCGGTGAAAACAGACTGTATGAAATAATAAAAAATTACGGAGATTGCTCTCCCGATGAAATAACAAACAAACTGATCAAAGAAATTACAATCTTTTCAGAAAATAATTCGCAACATGACGATATATCTTTTATAATTTTGAAATGGAATAAAAATAAAACCGGAGAAATAAATGGCTGATTTTAACGCTAAAGTGAGGGTGTTTGAGGATTTAAACATTATTGATGTTAAAGGTTACCTTGATGCACATACAGCACCCGAGCTTGAAAACGAATTAACTAATTTAATCAAGAGCAACAAGTATAAAGTTGTAGTAAACTTCAAGGAGCTTGAATATATCTCAAGCGCAGGTCTTGGGGTTTTTATGGCTTATATTGAATCAATGAGAGAAAACAACGGTGACATCAAATTAGCGGAAATGAAACCGGGTGTTTACAGTATTTTCGACCTCCTCGGATTCCCGCTTCTATATGATATCTTTCCGAGTGAAGAAGAAGCAATTAATAAATTTAAACAATAACGGAATGAAAGTGAAACCACCAGACGAAAGAACATTTGAACTAAAAGTTAAAAGTTCTTTGGAGAACCTTGCAGTAATCCGTGATTTTATTTCTGATTCTGCTTTAGATTCAGGGATAAACAAAGAAGTGGTTGACAGGATTATATTAGCAGTTGATGAAGCGTCTTCTAACATTATGAGACACGCTTATAAAGATAGACCTGAGGGAGTAATTACCGTTCAAATTTCCGTAAAAAATAATGAGTGTGTTGTAACCCTTATTGACAACGGAATTGGTTTTTCTCTCGAAAAAGTGCGTGAACCCAATATGCTTTCTTATCTCAAAGAGAAAAAGAGAGGCGGTTTAGGTATCCATTTAATGAAAATCTTAATGGATAATGTTGATTATTCTTCTATTGACGGTGAATATAATAAATTGGTTCTAACAAAGAAAATAAACTAATGAATGAATCTGAAGCATTAAAATTAAAGAGAAATCTAACTGCCTTAGTTGAATTTAGCAGGGTAGTTAATTCTTCTCTTGATCTAAAATTTACGCTTAACAATCTCTTGTTTAGTTGTATGGGAAAATTTCTCACAACTAAGGGATTAATATGCCTCATTGAAAACGGTAAGTTGGTTATTGGGTGCAGTAAAGGTATAAAAGATTTTGAAAATGCGGTTCTTCCCCTTTTTAACGAAGGTACGGAGGTTCTTAATCACGAAGTAATTTTGTTTTGTAAAAAATATGATTTAGTGCAAATTGAAATTATTAAATCTTCACGCGGTGATTTAGGTTTTATGGCTTTGGGTGAAAAAATATCCCGTCAAAATTATTCTGATGATGAAAAAGAGTTTCTTAAAACTATCTTAAATATTGCCAGCACGGCAATTGAAAATGCAACCTTTATAAACGAATTAAAAATTGCTAACCGTAGCCTCGATTTTAGAATAAACAGGCTAAGCTCACTTTTTGAACTAAGCAAGGAATTCGGTCTTTTGATTGACGAAGGGCGAATTAGCAAACTTCTTGTTTATTCTCTTTTAGGTCAATTTTTAGTTTCAAGTTATGCAATTGTTTATTTTGAAGACAAAAAAACTAAGGTCTTAGAGTCAACGGTTCCAAAAAATAAAATCAAAGATATAATCGATAATGAACGATTCAAAAATTTACAAGAGTTTATAAGTAGCGAAAGAGTTCAGTCAGAATATCCGGAACTTCTCGCACTTAAATTTGATATCGTTATACCTATGAAAATAGGCAGGGAAACAAACGGGTTAATACTTTTGGGGAAAAGAATCAACAATTTACTTTACGAAGTAACAGATATAGAGTTTATAAATTCGGTGGGTAGTCTTGCTATAATATCGTTAGAAAATCGCAGATTATTTAACGAAGCATTAGAAAAGCAAAAAATGGAAGAAGAATTAGAATTAGCAAAAGACATTCAAAGAAATCTTCTTCCTAAAACTATCCCTCAATTTACCGGATTTAGTATTGCCGGAACAAGTGTTTCTTCAAAGCAAGTCGGGGGTGATTATTTCGACATTATAAAAAAAGATGAAAACAGCTTTTTTGTGGCAATTGCTGATGTTTCGGGTAAAGGGGTTCCCGCATCACTTTTAATGGCAAATCTTCAAGCCTTTTTGAAATCTATTTGTACTCAAGATATTCCGATTGAAAAAGCTACCGGCACTATAAACGATTTAGTGAGCGAAAATACAACGGACGGCAAATTTATCACATTCTTCTGGGGTGTGTTTGACACCGTTGCTAAAACTTTTTCTTATGTAAATGCCGGACATAACCCGCCACTGCTTATTAGAGACGGTAAAATTATTTATTTAGATAAGGGAGGTATGATTCTCGGTGTTATGAAAACTATTTTTCCTTATGAAACAGAAACTATTGCAATGCAGGAGGGTGACCTTTTGGTTCTTTTCACTGACGGTGTTACTGAAGCTAAAAATACCGCTGACGAAGAGTACGGTGACGAAACTTTAGAAGAGTTAGTAATGAAGCATAAAGATAAAAGTTCCGAAGAAATTCTTGATGAAATAAAGAACGCCGTTCATAATTTTACTTCGGGTGCTCTTCAATCTGACGATATAACTATTATTGTTGTAAAAGCCGGTTAGAAGGAGAAATAACCTTGTACGGCAAGTTTGTAGAAAGATATAAAAGACAGTTACTTATAACAGTTACAATTGCTATTGCAATTGCGGGTATTTTAAATATCTATCAGGCTTTTTTCATAAATGTTACCTCAAATGATGAGTGTATTTGGGCTATAAAAAAAGATTCCGAAAAAGGATTCGGCATTTTTTTCAGTAATGTTAAAGAAGGTGGAGTAACCGATAAAGCGGGAATCAAAAACGGTGATATGTTTTTAGAAATTAACGGCGAAACCGTTATAAGTCCCTTTCAAGCTCAAGATATTTTAAATAAACTCAATTATGGAGATTATGTTGAATACACCGTAAAACGGGATGGCGAGATATTTAAAACAAAAGTATTTGTCAAAAAACTTTACAACATGAGATTGATAGCCTTCAGCTTCTTTTTCTTTGTCTGGTTAGTTTTAGGATTTTTAACACTAATTACGAAGTTAGACGGTGAAGTTCAATGGCTATTTTATTTAATTGGTGCCTTTGGAGTTTTAAGTTTAGTAAGGGAATCTTTTTTCCCTATGATGATTTTAATTCCCGAACCTGTTATACCGGTGTGGGCAGTTTTGAGTTTTCTTTATGTTCAAATATTGTTATATGTATTCTATCTACATTTCTTTTTGCTATTCCCCATTCGTTCAAAGTTACTAAAATTTAAATATCTGATCCAGCTAATATATGGACTTGCCTTCATATTCGCCGGGTTTATGACATACAATTTGTTAAGGTTTATGAACTCGGGGGGCAAAGAACCTCTTCTGTTAAATCCTGATTTTGTGCTTACGGCAATCTTTTTATTTACTCAAGTTTTCGGTGTTATTTCCTTGATTCTAAGTTATTTAAGAATTAAAGAAAGGAAAATGAAAGTACCGTTAATGATTATAATTGTTGCCTATATCATCGGAATTTCAAGTTTATTTTTTGTTTCGGTTATAGCTAACGCACTCGGATTAGTGATCTACAATGACCCCGAATATTTTATCCCGGTTTTATCAATAATTCTGTTACCGTTAGCCTTTGCGGTCGCAATTTTCAAATATCAACTTCTTGATGTAAGCGTTGTTATCAAAAACACTATTTTTTACGGTACAGCTACAGTTTCATTAGCAGCAGTATATTTATTATCGGTTTACGGACTTGGGCAAAGTATTGGTGCTGCTTTTGGAGAAGATTACCGGAACATCATTGCAGCTATTACTTTTGTTCTGTTTGCACTAATTTTTCAATCAACTAAAGACCGTTTTCAAGAATTAATCACTCAAAGGTTTTATCCCGAGCAATATTATCAACAACAAGTTTTGTCGAAATTGACAGATGAACTCTCAAACTTTGTGGGTAAAGCAAACATCATTGCCGCAATTCAAGAAACTTTTATCGATAAAATTAAAGTTGAGCGTTTCGGAATTTTTCTAAAGGAAGAAGACGGAGCTTTTTCAACAGCATCACTAAAAGGTTTTGAAGATCATAACTTTAAGATTAATTCACCGGTAAATTTCTTCGAAAGTTTTATTTTCGAAAGTTATACAAGTAATAAACAGAGGGTATTTAATCATGAGTCATTTGACAAGGTTTTTCCGTTTGATTTCGAAAAATTAAAAGAAGAGCGAATTTTTACCGTAATTCCGTTAATAGTGAAAAGAGAGCTGAAGGGCTTTATAGCGTTAGGATTAAAATACTCGGGCTCTATGTTCACCGGAAAAGATTTAGAGCTACTAAACTTTGTAGGTGCACAATCAGCAATCTCGTTAGAAAACGCAAGACTTTACGAAGCAGAAGCGGAAAAAGTACAATTTGATAGAGATTTGGTATTAGCCCGTTCAATTCAACAAGATTTACTACCTAAGGTATTCCCCGAAAGTGAAATGATTCAATTTGCCGGTAGTATGATTCCCGCTAAAATGATTGGCGGAGATTATTTTGATGTTATCAAGTTAGATGATTTTAAATATTATGTTGCAATAGGTGATGTTAGCGGAAAAGGGCTTTCCGCTGCTCTTTATATGACCAAATTGCAAACTATCCTAAAACTATATTGTTCAAAGAGAAGGGAGCCTTCGGATATTTTAAAAGAATTGAACTATAATCTTTGTGATAATATGGGATCGGGCTGGTTTATAACGCT
>JACSRR010000122.1 GCA_014879635.1 Ignavibacteriaceae bacterium
TCCGTCGTCGGCAGCGTCAGATGTGTATAAGAGACAGAAAGCGGATTTCGAACTGAGCTATATCCAGGTTTCAGCATGTGCAGGGGTCTACACCTTGCTGGGCCGCCGCTAAAAAAATCAAAACAAAGGATCAAACAATGTCCAAGTCAATACGAGTTCTGATGCTTCTGGCCTTGCTGGCAGGCATCTCGGGCTTTTTTGGGCTTTCACTGAGCGGATGCCGGCAACAGGCCGGGAACCAAAACCCGCAAAAGCCGAACATCATCGTCATTATGACCGATGACCAACCCATCCATACCCTGGATTACATGCCAACCGTTCAAGAAGAAGTGGTTCAGAAAGGCGTTAATTTCACCAAAGCCTATGCCACCACCCCCTTGTGCTGCCCGAGCCGGGCCAGCATCATCACCGGTCTTTTTGCCCAACATACCGGCGTTTTGACCAACCGCCCCGGCGCGCCGGCCTTTACGAAGGATAAAGAAACCGTAGCAGTCTGGTTCAAAGAGGCCGGTTACCGCACCGGCTGGATCGGCAAATATTTCAACAACATCGATGTGTTACCCCAGGATTACATTCCACCGGGTTGGGACGATTACCAGGTGCTCTGGGACCGCGATAAAACCCTGGGACATTTCTCCTTCTTCTACGGATATCTGCTGAACAACAATGGGAAGATGGAATCCTACGGCCAGGAGGCGGAGGATTACAGCTCAGATGTGTTCACCCGAAAGGCCAAAGCCTTCATCGAAACCGCGGAAGAACAACCCTTTTTCCTGATCGTAAGCTACTACTCCCCACACTATCCCTACGAAGCTGCCCGACGCCATGAGAACCTTTTCAAGACCGATGCTGAATGGACGCCTCATTGGCCGCCCAATTTTATCGAAGAGGATATGAGCGATAAACCCGAATGGCTGCAAACGGTTCTTACTCCGCACTCACGCGGCATGGCATACCATTCGTTGGGCGAATTATAGTCTATGGTATTAAAAAGTTGAAACAACAAAGGTGTGGCAATGGCTGCACCGTTTAAATCCGGCACGCCAACATTACTAAAATTTCCTACCCAAACTCCAATGGTATAATTCTTATTAAAACCTATGCTCCATGCGTCTTTTCTGCCGTAACTGGTGCCTGTTTTCCATGCAATGCGTGGCAATGTTTTGCTGCCTTCCCAATTTACAGGCAAATCCGGGCGTGCTACTTTAGAAAGTATTTCGCAGAGCATAAAAGATGCAGTAGCAGAAAGTATCGTATCGCCCGTAGCAGCTTTCTTCACTCCCTTTAAATAATGAATGGGTGAGTAAATGCCTTTATTAGCAATGCATCTATAGAGGTTGCTCATTTCTTCTAAGGTAACACCGCAGCCTCCTAAAATAAGCGAAAGCCCCAGCCTCTTTTCGTGTTTTGAAACACTGCTGAAACCACACCGCTTTAATGCCGTTAGCATATTTTCTTTCCCCAGCGCTTCCAATGCCTTTACGGCAGGAATATTAAGTGAATTTTCAAGTGCATACTCCACCGTAACCTCGCCTCTAAATTTGCTGTCGTAATTTTCCGGCACATATCCATCGAAATTGCAAGGCACATCAGCCACCATTGTTTTGGGCGTGTAAATACCTGCATCAAAGCACAAGCCATATAGTAAAGGCTTGAGTGTGCTGCCGGGTTGGCGCACCGCTTTTGCGCCATCTACCTGCCCCGCATCGGCAGCGTGGTAAAAATCGGCAGAGCCTACATACGAAATTACATTGCCACTGCCATTTTCAATTACCATTACAGCAGCATTTTGTATGCCTCTACTGCGCAGCCCGTTTACATACGTTTGAACTATTTGCTCGCATTTGCGCTGCTTTTCTAAATCTATAGTGGTAAAAATATTACCTCCTAAAGATTTTATTCTGTATGAAAAATGTGGGGCAAAACGTGGCAATAATCTCCTTTGTGCATTTACATGCTCTTGCAATGCATCGCTTATTTCACTACTTAAAAAAACACCCTCCTCCTCAAATTTTCGCAGCCATTGGTTGCGCACTGCTTCTACCGCACTATTATTCTTTCCTAACCTTAAACTCGAAGGGCGGTTGGGTACTACACTTAGCGTGGTTAATTCACCCACACTTAAATAAGCAGGATGTTTATTAAAAAAAATAAGAGCCGCAGCCTTCACGCCTTCTATGTTTCCACCGTAAGGAACTTTATTTATATAGATTTCAAACAGTTCATCTTTAGTAAATTTCAATTAAAACTTATTCCTTCCACGATAAATTCTGTTTATAATATCGGCAGTAAAATTTATCAAAAAAGTAAGCACAAAGAGAATCAATCCTATTAAAAACAGTGCATAATAATGAGGTGTTCCGAATGCCACTTCACCCAACTCGGCACCAATAGTAGCAGTCATTGTTCGCACACTGCTAAAAATATTAAAAGTTAAATTTGATGCATTTCCGGTAGTCATAAGTACAATCATTGTTTCACCGATAGCTCTCGAAAATCCTAATAATATACCTGCCGAAATCCCTCCTGAAGCCGCCGGAATAAGAGTATAAAACACGGTTTGCCACCTTGAGGCACCAAGGCTAAGCGATGTTAATCTTATCTCCTCCGGAATTGACCTAAGTGCATCTTCGGTAAGAGTAGCAACAATAGGAATAACTATTATTGATAAACCAACAGACGCTAAAAGTGCATTCAGTCTATTTTCAGGGTTAAAAATATCAGTTATAAAAGTTGCAACTAATACCAGCATAATAAAACCGAGTGCTACAGTAGGAATTGCCGAGAACATTTCAATTGCCGGTTTTAATATCTCCCTTGTTTTTGTACCCGCAATTTCAGAAAGATAGATTCCCGTTAATATACCTGCTAAAGAGGCTAAGAGTGTTGCCAAAAGTGATGTTAAAAATGAGCCGGCTATTAACGGAAGTAATGAGTATTTTTCCTCATTAGAAGTGGGATTCCACTGAGAAGATTTTACCCCGGTAACTTTATCCTCAAAAAATAGAAATTCCTTTAATCCTGTTGAATCTAACGCATTCCAGCCTTCCCATAACAAAAACAAAAAAACTGAAAGAATTGTAATTAAAATCAAATAACCTGATGAAGCAAAAATTAATTCGATTACTTTTTCACTGACACTCTTTAAGGTAAATCGTTTCCGTTTGATTACAACTTTCCCCATTTCAACTTCATTTTTGGTGGTCAATTTTAAATTACTCATTCAGCAGAAATAAATTTTTTTAGAGGAACATACTCCATTTCAAAAACGATTCTCTGCCCCTCTTCCGAAATTACAAAATCTAAAAAATGTTGAATCAACTCCGATTCTTTACCCGATGTTACAAAATTTAGATCTCTCGAAAAACTATATCCTCCCTGCCATATAAAATCATAATTGATTTGACCGTTAATACCCACTAAATTTTGAATTTCAAATTCACTTTCTTCATCAATCAGATTAATTATTTTCACATCTTTTCTTTTCGCAAAATATCCAATTCCCCCGTATCCAATACCTTTAATGTCTTTAGAAACTGCCTCGGCTAATGCGGCAGTGCCTTGAAGATGAAGAGAAAAGGAAGCGAAATCATTTCCCGAAAGCACATTTTTTTTGAAGAACTCATAAGTGCCCGAATTATTTTCCCTGCTATAAATACTAATTCCTAAATCTGACCCGCCAACTAAAGAGAAATTCCTAATTTTACCTGAAAAAATAGCTCCTAATTGACTCAAACTCAATGAATTTATCTTGTTATTTTTATTAACAATTATTGCAATAGCATCTTTAGCAACCGGAATTTCTTTGAAAATTAATCCCTTTTTAGCTCCGTTTTCAATTTCTTTCGGATTTAAGTCTCTTGAAACAGCAGCTATATCTGTTGAGCCGTTCATAAGTGCGGCAATTCCATTTCCTGAACCACCTCCGGTTACTTGAATAAAAATGCCAGGATATTTTTTCATATAAGCTTCTGCCCAACTTTGAGTCAAATTGACCATTGTGTCAGAACCTTTTATTGTAATCACTTTTTTATTTCTATTATTACCGGGCTTACAGCCTGCTAAAACGAGAAAAAAAAAGAGTAATATAAAAACATATCTGTTCAAATGTGAACCATCATTATAGTTACCGCCTTTTTAGGTCTAATAAATTGCTGCTCTTATTTTTGCTGATATATAATCCATTAACCAAACAACAATGGCTATCATAATCACAATTAACCCAACCTCGTGCCATTTGGCTAATCCTTGATATTGAATTAACATGGTACCAATACCGCCACCGCCTACAAGCCCTATGATAGTTGCCATTCTAACATTTATATCCCATCTATAAATTGTGAACGACAAAAACGGTAGCACGATTTGAGGAATGACTGCATACCATATAACCTGAATTTTGTTAGCACCCGTAGCTTGAATAGCTTCAACCGGTCCGGCTTCAATAGATTCAATTGCCTCAGAATATAGTTTTGCGTTTGAAGCAATTGTATGAATGAGTAGCGCCATCATGCCCGCAAACGGACCAATACCAATCCATACTGAAAAAATTATTGCCCATATCAATGGTTCTATTGATCTTACAAAGTTAAGTATTACTCTCAGTACATTATAGGTTAAAATTGATAACGGATTATCGTTCATTAAATTTCTTGCCGAGAGAAAACTTAAAATCAATGTGATTGGTATTGAAACCAATGTAGCAATTAATGCTATATAAATAGTTTCAATTAGGGCAAAAAATGCTTCGTCAAATATGCTGAATTGTGGTGTGAACAATGCACCGAAAATTCTTTGTGCTCCTCTTAATCCCTCTTCGCTGAATAGATCAATGATAGAAATTTTAGTTATCATCCAACCGGATATAAAAGTGATATTAAAGAGAAACCAACCGAAAATTTCTACGGTAAGGTCTGTTATTTTACCTTCTTTAGCTATTCCGAATAACTTACAGGATAACGAAGTTTTTGTAAAAGCCCAAGCAGTACCTACAACAGCACTTATTACTGCAATTATACCTATTTCACCCCAACTAAAAGGAATCTCTTTTAGTTCGAGAATAAAATTATAGATTATCGCTCTTTGAACCACTAAAATTGAATAAAAAACGAAGAAACTATCTAATAGAATTGCCTTTAAAAACTTAGATGAATTTTCTTTGTCTTGCTGTTTCTGAACTTTTTCTACTGCAATTTTATGATGATCAATCATCTGATTTCAACCTCCTCTGCTTCTTCTCCGTATATGGTTTTAAACCAGTTTTCGTCTATTTCTTCCGGAAACCCTTCGTAGATAATTTCACCTGCTTTCAATGCAATTACCCTTGTGGCGTATCTTCTGACTAAACTAAGAAAGTGTAAATTGCAAATAACCGTAGTTCCAAGTTCTTTATTTATTTTTTCAAAATATTGCATAATCGAATTTGAAGTTGCAGGGTCTAATGAAGCAACAGGTTCATCTGCTAAAAGAAGCTTTGGTTTTTGCATCAAACTTCTCGCAATAGCCACTCTCTGTTGTTGCCCGCCTGATAAAGCATCTGCCCTAACATTAGCTTTTTCACTAATCCCCACTATATCAAGGCACTTGTAAGCATCTTCCAAATCTTTTTCTGAAAAATTTTCGGAAACGGAATTAAATGTTGACATAGAAGCCAAATTACCCGATAATACATTTAATATAACACTTCTTCTTTTGATTAAATTGAATTGTTGAAAAACCATTCCGATACTTTTTCTCAGATTTCTGAGCTCTTCACCTTTAACATGAGTTACATCCTTATCAAGAAATGTAATTTTACCTGTTGTAGGGTCATGCAAACGATTTATACACCTTAATAGAGTAGATTTACCTGAACCTGAAAGCCCGATAACTACCAAAAACTCTCCCTCTTTAACTTCAAAACTGACCCCTTTAAGAGCATGAGTTCCGCTGGGGTAAACTTTGTGTAAATCTTCGACTTTTAAAAACATTAGTTAGCCTCGAGCTTAAAATTAATTCTTTTTAATATATCTCTTAGAACATCATAATCCGAATCCTCTGTTCTAATAAGCTGCTTCACATTATAAATTCTATACAGTGCTTCTTGTCCTGAAGGAGTAGAAACAAATTTGAGTAATGCATCAACTAATTTTTCTGTCATCTCTTTTGGTAGTCCCGCTCTAAAAATGACAGGATCATTCGGAATTTGTTCAGTGAGTGCAATTACTTTAATTTTTTGGAACACATCGGGGTATTGAGTAACTACTCTCTCACGGGCATCTCTCGGAAATCCGTTTTCATCTGTGGGAGAATAATAAGTTGCACCTGCATCAACTTGCCCTTGATATACCATTGTAACAACATTATCATGCTTTTTTGCCATCACTTCGTCTGATGTTTTAATGTTTTCTTTGGTTAGTAGTGCTTTTGGCAATATATATCCGGATGTAGAAGAGGCATCAACATAGGCAATTCGTTTTCCGCTAAGTTGCTGTATTGAATCAATTCCGGAGTTTGACCTTACTAAAAAGCAACCTCTATAAAAGGTTTCTCCTCCGTCTCTTACAATTCTAAGTTTTGCAGAAGTGCCAAATTTTTGATTTGCCAATAGATACGAAAATGTATTGATAATTGCGACATCCGCTTTTGAAGAACCGAAAGATTCAACTACGGTTACATAATCTGCGGGAACAGCGGTTACAAAGTAATAACCCGTTTCTTTTTCCAAAAACTTTACAAGTTCATCGGCAGTGGATGTTATTTGATTTGCATCAACAGAAGGTGTAAAAAAAATTTTAATCGGATTTATTTTACTTCCTAACGGTTGAGAATATTTACCTGATTCTTTTGCGGTACTAATTACGACAAAAATAATCAGAGGGCTGAGTAGAAACAAATATTTTATAAATCTCATTAATTAACTCGCAAAAAAAATGAATTTTAAAGAAAGGCTTTTTTATCTATTTTTTATCTGATTCAATGTTAATAAATTGTTAAATTTTTGCTCAATAACCTGTGTACACAAACGGTGCCCAATAAAAAGGGTGTATCCATTCGGGATCCAATTCTCCGCTGAGAATTTTTAATTGTGAACTTCGCAAAGCTTCTAATTTACTTTGATTTTCTAACACAAAATTAGAATAAAATATTTCGGTAAGTCTTCCGGCAGCAGAATCATCAACTCGCCATAAAGTTGCAACAACAGATTCTGCACCTGCAAACAAAAATGCTCTTGTAAGCCCGGTAAACTCATCTCCCACACTTACCCTGTCTTCCAAAAAACCGCCCACTTGTCCTGATTCGCAAGCACTGAGCATAACTAATGCCGCATTAATATCCAATTCAAAAATTTCCCGGGTTAAAAGATAACCGTCATCTGCACCCGTTTTAGTCATTAAAAGCCTGCTATCAAGTGCGCTTCTGTAAAAAACCCCGTGAGTTCCGAAGTGAATGATATCAAACTCTTTCGACTTTTCTTTAAATGCTGTTTCTGTGGCAGATTCGCGGGTAAGTAACAGGGCTCTATTATCTCCAAAAACATTGTAGATATAAATAGCTTCAGCAAGAGCGTTCGGTAAAGGTTTGTATGAAGCTCTCGGATAAATAGGGTCACCTATAATTAAAGCGTTTAGATTACCCGGCTCTCTTTTTTCTTTACTAAATTTTAATAAACTTGAACTTGGTAAAACGCTTATCGATTTTTCTTGAATTAAAAACTTTGGTGAGGCTATATGTTTTTCCTTTCTCAAATCAACTTTTGCCGGAGAAGTTATTAGTGCATTAAAAGGGAAATTGTGGAGTGAGCCGTGAGGTATAATTATCAAATTATCAACTTTTTGAACAGCCGGTGTTAATTCTTGACCGAACAGTATCCCATAAATTGAAACTAAATTCCATTGCCATTTATCCGGAGTTTGAACCAAATTCCATTTGGCTAAAATTGCTGCCGTATCTACCGGTAAATCTTCAAACTCATAATCGGAAACTTTATCGCTCCAGAACCGGTTTTTCAAATTCAAGTAATCGTAAAATAACACCTGAATATCTGTGATCATTTTTGAAAGTTCGGTACTACCATAACTTATTCTTTTTGCTATAAAACTATCTTTTGAAACAAAAAAAGCCGCCGAAAATGATCTACCGAGAAAAAATTCGATCATTCCCGTTTTTTCAGGCAATAAAGATTGAATTTCTTCTACTGATAGCGGGTCAACAGAAATCAATGTAGAATAACCTGGTTCTAATTCTTTAATTTTATCAGTTACCTCTTTATATTCTAAATTGAGAGCAGCTAAAACATTAATGCTATCGGGATACTCTCTCAGCTCATTAATTTTGTTTCTAAGGTCTCTCTCCCTTTTAATATATTCTTGAACTTCGGGAGAATAAACTTTTTCGGAATTGATAGATTTTGTTAGTATTTGGTCTAAAAAAGATCTTGATTTTGCTCTTTCGGTAAATTCGAAAGCTTCCTTATAGTTTCCTTCATTAAACAATATTTCGATTAAATACTCGTAATAGACAATTTTATTTTCAAAAAAAGTAGATCTGCCAATTTCATTTGTGATAGAACCCCTTTGGTCTTCAAATAAATTAATAGCCTCTTTCAAAAAAGTTTTTGCTAAATCATAAAATTCTTTTGGTTCTTGATTTGAAATTGATGTACCCGAAGCAATTGCCCTTGCTAATTGATCCCCTTCTTTAATCTTTAGAACTGCAATATTTGCTAAAGTAAACGCATAATAAGGAATATTTGAAATCTTTTGAAAATAATCTTTAGCTTTATTGTAATAAACTTCTGCTTTTTGAAAATTTGAAGTACTTTGAAAATGTAAACCGGTATTAAGATATACTTCACCAAAGTAATACTCATTTCCGGTTGATTGAAAGTTTTCATTTGCAAACTTTTCGGAGAGTGAAAAATACTCCTCTGCTTTTTGGAAGGGGTCAAACGATGCTCTTTCACCGGATAATCCCATACTTCTATAAACCCTTCCCAAATTTAAGCTGGCTGCAATTTTCCCTTCAACTGAATCGGGCGTGG
>JACSRR010000088.1 GCA_014879635.1 Ignavibacteriaceae bacterium
CATTTTGACACCTTTTTTATTTAGTAATTTAATAAAAAATTTTGTGTCCACTAAATGGGATGCAGTTTAATCAATTATAGAAACCTAAATAAAATTTATTCTTTAGTAAATAAAAAGCTAATAAAATATAATAATTAGCTATATTTTGTAGTGTAGATTTTCACAAAAATATTTATCAATTCTCACAGGAGTATTAGTATGAAGAAATTTTTTCTTGGTTTATTTTTAACATTGTTATTTGCTGCACCTCTCACTAACGCGCAATTCTCCTCTATATTGGGAATGAAGTTCGGAGTGAACGGTGGTCTTGGTATGCCGGTTGGGTTAACCAGCGATTTAGTTGGACCAGGTCCCGGATTTATGGCATCATTTGAAATTACTCCTCCGCTATCTCCGTTAGCAATAGGTGTAACAGCAGGATATTATTCATTCGGTTTTAGTGATGATTTATTTAAAATTGCTGCAGAAGTTGCCGGAAAAAGTAGCTACACAATAGGAAAAAAAGAAGGTGGTTTGAGCATGATTCCTGTTCAGGCTTACGCTAAATATTACTTGGTTCCGGGTCCTGTTAAGCCTTATGCTGAGCTCGCAGTTGGTATTGCAAGTTTTTCAATTGACTCAATTAAAAGCATAAATTTCGATGCAAATAATGTAGCAACAATGACACTTGCAGATAAAAAGTCAGAAACCAAATATTTAGGATCACTCGGCGTTGGATTAGAAATCACTATCCCGCTTGTGATTACTTTTGATGTGAATGCTAAAATTCACACATCCGGTTTAGAAGTTACAACTACAAAAGTTTCCTCTGGTCCAAATGGAATTGTAATTGAAGAAAGCAAAGAAAATGCAATGTTTTTTACGATTGGTGCCGGTGTTAAGTTTAACTTTTGACGGTATTGTTTCTTAATTTTTAGCCCGCTTATTGCGGGCTTTTTTATTAAGTCAAAATGCAATGAAGGGGGGTGAAATATTCAGTTGAAGTTTCCCGTTCATCGCAACACTGTAAAGAGTAAAGTAAAATTGAAGATGAATGGTAGTGGCATAAAAAGCATAAAAAGTATTAATCAGGAGTATAAATTACTTTTCCGTGTTTGCTAACCTCTCTTAAAAGTTGTTCTACTATAATTATTCCGGTTGGATTTATAGGAATGCCGGCTTCATTTAACCCTGCTGCAATCCAGGTGTTACATGTAAATAAAAGTGAATAGATTGACCGGGCTTTGTAAAATACAATGCTACTGCCCCTGCCTGATGTTTCAATAACATTTCCCGATGAATCTTTCCAAAATTCTGAAGAGATAAAAGTTGTAAGTTTTTCATACGAAGACTTTGAGAGACTTAATTCAATGATTGTGCTTTCTTTTCCGTAATAGGAGGTTAATGCGGAGTTAAATCCAGCAACCCGTAAAACACTGTTCGTCGGGAGAAATAAAGCTTTTGCGGCTAAGTAGATATCAAACCCGGGATATTGGTAGAAAGCTTCATCACCCCAACCAATATCTACAAAATTTTTGTCAGAAAATTCTTTTAATTCAGGAATAAGGGTGAGTAGATGTTGATTAACGGTTAAAATTATACCGGTGTGAATTTGCTGTCTAACAACAAATACTTTTACGGTGGTGTCGGCAATAGGCAGGTTTCCTTTAAGAGGTGAAATTAGAGCGGAGAATAAAACTGTAAAAAAGAAAAGAAAGCCTGTAAAAGTCATTTGAAAAATTATTAATGAATTAACTATTGAACTTCGTAAAGATAATAATAACAAAATTAACCGGAAAGTGCTTAACCGTATAATTAGTTACTGTTTCAAATATCTATCTAAAAGGAAGGAAATAAAAGAATTCAGTAAAACGATTAAACTTCTTTACCGTGCTTTTTCATAATTTCTTTCCACTCGGCTTCAGGCATAATAACAGATTCGTCAATTAACATAACAGGGATGTTCTCTTCGACTCTGTATTTTCTGCGGGTTACGGGATCTGTAGAAATCAAAAAGTCCCCTTCTAAAACCAAATCGGCTTTGGTTTCGGGGCAACACATAATATCTAACAATTCTTTCGAAATCATCAATTACCTCAAATATTTTCTTCGGGTTTAACTTTACCCACTAATTCAGACCAAAAATAGAAAACCGACAAAAATTGCCTTTCTTCAGGTTTAACAGAAAGGTCTTCCATTTTAGTTTCAACATTTTCTTTCATTTCTTGGTAAAAAGCAGGGTATGAAAGTTTTAAATATAATGCAGTTGTTTGGTCATTATCAAAATAACATTGCAAAAATCTCTCTGCAAAACTGTTATAATCTCCAATTTTACTTATATCTGTACTTGAACCGCTACAGCCGGTTGCTAAAAGCGATAAAAGTAACGGGAGAACGCATAAATATTTTAGGAAAAAATTTTCTTTCATACCCCAAAATAAAACTAAAAAATGATATTTACTCCCAAACCGAAAGAATCATTATAATAAGGTGCAGGAGAATCAAATGGCCAAAAGGCTTGATCTCTCTTGATTTCGGAGAAAACATAAGATATTGCTCCTTTTAACAGGAAGTTTACAATTGGTACAGCATTGGGACTTGTATTCATCACATGAGAAATAAACCCGTCAACAAGACCTTTACCTGTTTCTTCCAAAATTTTACTGCCTGCCCAATACCAGAATAGATGACGGGAATAAATCAAATTTCTTTCAAATCCCGCTTGAATTTCGATATTTTGGGCAATAGTTACTTTTAAGCCTAATTCCGTTTTATCACCGAATCTTATAGCTTCATGGAAAAGTTCAAGACTTTCTCTTTCAGGCTGAGTTGCGTTCGTAAAGTTCGCGGTCATGTATGTCCATGTGAAAGCCGAGGAAATATAAGGTGTAATATGAGTATTACCCGTTTTGTATGAAAAACCGGAGAGTGAATTTATGCCTACCCGCCAATATTTATTTTTGATATTAATTTCGTCTTTCTTAAAAATCTCAGGGTCTGAGTAAGTGAACGATATATATTTGGAAGCGTGTTTTTCTAAATTTCGCTTTGTAGTACCAAAATAGTTGTATCCAATTCGAAATTCTGTGTTTAACGATGGTGAAAGTTCTGTACTTAAATTTTTGTACGAGTTTAATGTATAAGCCGAATTAACACCGAGAAACGGCTTTTTCTCTTTACTAAATATTACTATGTCAAAATCATCGAAGTCAAAATCTACCTGAGCAAAAAGGCTACATGTAGAAATTAACATTACGGCTAAAAAGGTTAATAACTTCATTTTTATTTCTCATTTCTTAATTAAACAGAACAAAAATAGTAAGAGAAGTTTGATTTAGGTTTAATAAACGGATTAAAGGTTTTTAAAGGTGATAATCAACCTAAAAATTCATTTCAAGTGACTGAACTTTTCTTCTCTGATCTTGATTTAAGTATTGAGTTAATTTTATCTTCCGATTTTAATGAGAGAACGGAGAGAATATAACCCGCACCAACGCCAAGAATAGCCCCGCCTAAAATGTCTGAAGGGTAATGAACACCGAGATAAACTCTTGAAAAAGCGATGAGAAACGCTGAAATAAAGAGTACTTTGGTATATTGAGGGTATAACCGGCTAAAGAATGTTGCTACCGCAAAATTATTTAGTGCGTGGTTAGAGGGGAACGATTTTGCACCTGCACATCCAATTGGGAGAATAAGGTCAGTAAGAACATCGCAAGGTCTATCTCTATCAACTAAATTTTTGATTATAACGCCGCCTTGGTCGCAAATAACAACCAAAATGATTGTAAAAAATGCGGCTACTCTTCCTTTAACCCCTCCTTTTACAATCAGCAAACCTATAAGAATAACATAAACTAAATACCAGTGTTTAACATTAGTTATATAAGAAAAAAAGTTAGTGAAAAGCGGATTGTTTAGCCCATGATTGCAGAAGTAAAGAATAGATTTATCAATATCGTACAAAAATTCGAACATAATATTTAATAGTAATTAATGATACATTCTTAATTTAAAAATTCCCAAGCAATTCCGAACCTAATGTTTCTCGGTAATCCCGGGTAATAGGGTGTGGCGTAATATTTTTGGTCTAACAAATTTTCCCAAGAGAAAAAAACGGTAGCGGCTTTATCAATTCTACCGGCAGCGTAAAAACCGAGTGTATAAAAATTTTCGATATCCGGTTTACTTGCGTCATAAATAATCCCGTTGTAAAACCTGTTGTACTCGTAATATACAGTTGAAGTTGAATAAGTAAATCTCAAATTAAGTTGAAGTTCTAAATTATCGTCAAATAAGATACCCTTGTAACCGATATCGAAGATAAACTGTTTTGCGGTACTTTCTTTTGTTGAACCCTGAATTTTATTAAACGGCAGGTAAGCACGCAAGCCCAGATTTAGGATGTTAAGCTGATAATTTAATTTAACATCAACAACGGTATTTTCTTTTTCTCTAAACGAGAGTACCCGGAGGTTTGGAAAAACTACGGCAGGTAGCACGGTCTGAAAATTTTCTGTTTGGTCATCGCGTGATATAAAAAGGATATCAACAGAGGCTGAAAGGTTTTCAATTTTTCCCGATGCTGAAGCCTGAAGAACATTATTTTGTCTCCTTCCGCCAAGAAGAGGGGAGACCGGAGATTCAAAAAAACTGTAACCGCCATAAAGTTTTAAATTGCCGGGTAATTTTAATGAAGCTAAAAATCCGGACCCGGGATAAAAATTGTTAAATGATTGAAACACTTTTGTAAATACACTTAACTCAATTAATTCAATGGGGTTAAGAGTTAGTTCGCCGCCGGCAGAATAATTGCTGTACTCCCTGCTTGAATTACTAAATGGTGTAGTAAAATTAAAGCTGTTTTCTTCATATCCGCCAAAGAGTTTCAGGTTAGTAAACTTGTACTTCAAATTAAGCTTTGCGGTCAATCCGTAAGTGATATCTTCCGAATTATTAAAAATACGGTTTTGCGAAGTAACTGCTGAATCTTGATTATTTCTGAACTCGTTTAACCCGCTAAAACGATAGCCGGTAATTTCCAACAAATTATCCTCTAAAACTCTTAGTGATGAGCGAAAATATAAAGTACCGTTATTCTGTTTTTCGTATTGATTTGGAAATAGGACAGGGGCGGAGCGTTGGTCGTAAAAAATATCCTCAACTGAACGGTTAGAGAATACATTTTCTGAAAGAATTTTAACCGAGTCAAAATTGATACCGCCGTTTAATCCCACTTCATATTGTGAATAGATATAACCTGCCGTGAAGTTAATATTATTGCTGAGCAAATATTTTACTTTTAATTGAGCTTGCCAAATAGTTGCCGAAGTATTAAGAAAACTTTCGTCAACCTTTTTATTGGTTACATCAATAAAGACCGTAAACCGTTTAAATGCAATTGTATTAAATTGAAAATCTAAAAACGCTTCACCAACGGGACCCTCGTAATATTTGACTCTTGAATATGGTGCCCCAGGTACAAAATCTTTTACCGTAAAACTTATCGAATTTAAGTTAGGGGTTAAACCGTATAGGAAGCCCTTAACGGGTTGAACAGATTCAATCAACTCAGATGACTCAAACTGCAACAGGTTCAAATTTAGTGTGTTCGAAATTCTGTTATTAACCGGGATACCATCAAGCAAATAGTTTGTCGAATTAAACCCAAATCCGTTTAAAGTGAAATTTTCGGGCATTAAAATAAATCCGAGTTTTTGAGTAGTTCCCCCCGGAATATTTTCGAGTAGTTCATAAATGTTACGATAGTTCAGAAAACTCATTTGTTCTGCATCAATAAAATTTGATTTATTTGAAAGGGGAATAGTATAAATAGGAGCGAGGGTATCAACTCTAACCGTAACTAATAAAGAATCGGGTGACGGAATTGAATCCAAAACATCAAGAGAATCTTGAGTATCTTCTATAAGTCTTATTGTGTCTGCAATTTGAATATAGCTTATAAAATCATTATTTAACCCGGTAAAGCCGGATGCATAAGAGGTGGAAATAATCCAGAAAATGCACAAAAGAACAAACTTTTGCAAAGGTGTTTCCCTAAAACAATAATAAAAGGTTAAATTTGGTTAATAAATTTATCAAATAAAAGTTAAATAAATTGGCAAACTCACAAAAACGAATAACATTACCCGGATTGAACAAACAATTCGAGTTTTTAAAAAGGCATCTTGAATTAAACGGTAAACAAATTTTGATTATCGGCGAAAAACTTTTTCCCTTAGCGCTTGAAATGGAAAAAAGTAACGCCTTTAGAATTGAATTAATTTCACAATCGCAGGATGACCTTACCGAAGGAAGACTTTTGCTCAAAGGTACTAATTCAGTCATTAAATTAATGGAGTATGAAGCAACCGACTATCAAAGCGATTCGTTTGATATTGTTTACGCTCAAGCTTCGTTAAATATTGGCGGTAAAAATGCTATCATCAAAGAAATTAAAAGAATTTTAAAAAGTGACGGATATTTATGCACGGGTGAGGTTGTTGCTCTCAGAGAAGAAATTCCTCAGTTTATGACAGATATTTGGAAAAGAAGCGGAATTGACCCCATTTTTGTTGAAAAATTTGCGTCGTATTATGAAGAGAGAGGTTTTGAAAAGGTAAAAGTTGATGATTTATCGTACACTCTTAAAAGATATTATTCTGAAATGAAAGACGAATTTAAGGAAGGTGTTTACAATCTCACCGAATCACAGAAAAAGGCATATAAAAAAGTAATTAGTAGATACAAACACGAGATAGATGCTTTTAATAAACTTGGCGGCGATAAATTTGCAGGCTTTTTTGCGGGGATTTTCAAATTAAAATGAGCTTTAAAAAATACGAGAATATTGAAATTGATGTAATTGATTACGCCTTTGAGGGGAAAGGTATCGGTTTTATTAAAGACGAAACAATCCCGGATGAGAGAGGCTTAGTCGTTTTTGTGAACGGTGGTTATCCCGGTGACAGGGTTTCGGCTAAAATAATGAAAATAAAATCAGGCTATCTGGAAACTAAAGTTGAAAATATTATAATTCCTTCGCAATTCAGACGGCTACAAAGATGTAAATTTTTCGGAACATGCGGAGGTTGTAAGCAACAAGATTTGGATTATGATGTCCAAGTTTCACACAAAGAAAAACAGACTGCAGAAGTTTTCGAAAAAATTGGCGGAATCAAAAATATTATCACCGAGCATGCCGTTAAATGTGAAAATGAATTTTACTATAGAAATAAAATGGAGTTTTCTTTTGCACCCAAAAGATGGCTCTCAAAAGAGGAAATTGGATTAGAAACAATTGAAAATTTCAATTTCGGCTTGGGGTTTCATGTACCGGGAGTTTACGATAAAGTTATCAATATCGATGAATGTTACTTACAATCTGAAGTTTCGGTAAAAATTCTAAATTTTTCGCGTGAATATTTTATAAGCAAAAACATCAAGCCTTATATCCCTAAAACGGGTGAAGGGTGGTTGCGAAATTTAGTAATTAGGGAAGCCTCATTCACACCGGGGTTGATGGTTAATTTGGTAACATCCAGAAAAGATGATTCAGTTATGGAAAAGTATTCCGCCGGTTTAATTAAGAATTTCCCCGAAATTACTACAATTGTAAATAATATAAATTCAAAATTTGCAAGCGTTGCTTTCGGCGAAACTCAGGAAGTTTATTTTGGCGAAGGCTATATTTACGATAAAATCGGTGATTACAAATTTAGAATCAGTCCTAATTCATTCTTTCAGACAAATACTAAACAAGCTCAAAATCTGTATAATCTGGCGAAAGAGTATTGTGGTTTAACCGGAAATGAAACCGTTTATGATTTGTATTGCGGTGCGGGGACAATTACACTATTTTTGTCGGACAAATGTAAACAAATTTACGGTTTTGAAACAGTCGCTTCTTCTATTGCCGATGCAGTTGTGAATGCAGATTTAAACGGTGTAAAAAATGCCGGATTTTTTGAAGCAGATTTATACAAAAGTTTTCTCCCGGTGGTTGAAGAGAATAACCTTCCGGCGCCTGATGTTATTTTGTTAGATCCTCCGAGAGCGGGTATGCACTCAAACACGGTAAGCGATGTAATAAAATTAAATCCCTCTAAAATTGTTTATGTTAGTTGTAACCCTGCAACACAAGCAAGAGATGTAAAATTATTGTGTGAAGCCGGGTATCGTGCAGTTAAAATGCGTCCCGTAGATATGTTTCCCCAAACTTACCACATAGAAAATGTGATATTGCTTGAGCGTTAGTATCACTTTAATTCAGATACAGTCTTAATTGGTGGAATGATACAGATTATAAACCAATAAAATACTTAATTTTAACTTAAACGATTGCTTAAGGTGAGAGTAAAATTACTTATGGGTTCCGGTGGTGAAGTATGAAATTGAAAGCAAAATGCAATTAAAAAGAGAGTTGTTGGTAAATGGTAGCCGGCTCTTAGTTTAAAAACTGAATTGCAGAGAACGAAGAAAAAGGAAACACTGTATCCCTGACTCAGATTATAATCATGGCAGGGTAAAGGAAGGAGAAATATAGTGAACAGATCTCCCCAGTCCAGTAGCAGTTGCGACTGTCGTGATCATAGGGTTTGGAACCTATGAATAGTTTTTTAACCCCGCACTCCCGCACGCTAAACCCCGCACTTATAAAGCAATTTCAAAATAATGAGATTATAACTATATTAACCCAATAAAATCATTGAATAATAGAAATATGACAAAAAAGAAAATACCTTACGGCATATCTAATTTTGAAGCGATAAAAGAAGATAATTACTACTATGTAGATAAAACCAAATATTTAGAACTTTTAGAAGGATTAAATGAGAAATATCTTTTTTTTCTTCGTCCACGCAAGTTTGGTAAGTCTTTATTTATTTCGTTATTAGAATATTACTACGGAATAAACCATAAAGACAAATTTGAAAAGCTTTTTGGTGAGTATTACATAGGCAATAACCCAACCCCAAAAGCAAATAGTTATTATACTGTCTCTTATACACATCT
>JACSRR010000244.1 GCA_014879635.1 Ignavibacteriaceae bacterium
GAAAATTAATATTTACTCAGTTCGATTAAAATTTTGCTGTTTTAAGGGCAATAGATAAAAAGGGTGACATCAAAATGAGTAAACTGATTTTAAGTTCTTAAACCCATTTCAAATTGTTTAGAAAACAACTTTCTTTTTGCGATTAGATATATAGTAGTTATATTTGATTGATTTACTTTTTAATTAAATATTGATTTAAAGGAGCTAATTAGAATGAAGATAAAATTGACTGTAGTTATAATATTTTTGCTGACAACTTTTGCGTCGGCACAGTCAGAATTCGGATTCCTCAACGGGTTTCCGAAAGAAGAAACCGGAAGGTTTCAGGGTGGTTTAGGGCTTTCTTGGATTGACGGCAAACCCCACTTTACTTTCAGACTTACCCCTGATATTGCTTTCGGAAAATGGGGTATCGGGCTTGACCTTAATTTAGAATTTGATTCAGACGGCAAACTAAGAGATGAAAATTTTAAAACTGCATCCGATTATCTTTCGATTATCAGATATGTTCGTTACGGACAGAAAAAAGACAATGTTTTTGCAAGAATAGGTGCTCTTGATTATTACACTTTAGGGCAGGGAAACATTATTTACAACTATTCAAACAGCCCAAGTTTTGACAATAGAAAAACCGGTTTCGCTTTTGATCTTGATTTTGATAAAGCCGGATTTGAAACAATGTATAGCGATTTTACATCAGGCGGTGTTCTTGGTATCAGAGGTTATGTTAGACCTTTTAAATTTGATGCCGGAATGTCAAAAATTCCAATTTTAAACACTATTGAATTAGGGCTTTCTTTTGCGGGTGACTTTAACTCAAACGCAGCAGTATTTTCCGGTCGTAAAGACGCCAACGGAAATTTTGAAGCCGTTAAGAAAGACGAAAGTTTATCTATGTTAGGCGTTGATTTAGGTATTCCGATTGTTAGACAAGACATTTTAAATCTCGATTTATATCTTAATTACACTAAAATCAACAATTTTGGTAGCGGTATAAATAGTGGTTTTATCATGGGATTAAACGGTCTTGGGTTACTAAATGTGAGCGTTAAATTTGAAAGAAGATGGAACGAAGGCAAATATCTGCCCGGTTATTTTGGTCCGCTCTATGAAATTGAAAGATTTTCTTATGATAGTTCAACCGGTATTCCTATGACAAAAGCACAGCAATTAGACGGAATTACAACTTCAGATAATGGTTGGTTTGGCGGATTAAATGCGGTTGTTTTAAACACATTCACTATTACCGGTAGTTACGAAAGATTAGATAAAACACCAAATAGCGGTAGATTACTCCTTGCTTCAGATATTTCACCCAAAGGCTCACAGTATGTTATAAGAGCCGGTTATGAAAAATATGGAATTCAATCTGAATCAGAAGTTTTTACTACCGATGACCGCTCTCATCTTTATGTAGAAGCAGGTTATAAACCGATGGAATACTTGCTTGTTTCTTTGGTGTACCATTGGACTTTCACTCCGCTCAGAGATGCTAATGATAATGTAATTGGATATGAGCCTCAAAAAAGAATTGAGCCAAGAGTGACTTTTGTTTATCCTTTTAATGTCGGTAAATAGTGGTTCAGGTTACCTTTGAAAATGTCTTGCCCTTATTGGAAAAGACAAAAAAAGACGGATCTGAATTATTTTGCATTTTTAAATGTCCTGTAAGCGGCGATAAATTCGCCGCTTTCAGCGAATTTATCATTTCACCAGATAATTCAACTTCAGAAAGTTCATTGCAATTGGGCAGAGCCCGTTTTAATATTTTAAACTTTCTAAGTTCGGTTTTCAGACAAGATTCTAAATTGGCACCTTCATCAAAGACCGTTCAGTATGATGCAGTTGCAGGTGAATTTGAATCAATTGAAGAAAATGAATACAAAGAAGCAGTTGTTCAAGCTTTTATTTCGCTGAAGAACAGATTTATCTGGGATGATCAAATACAAAGTTGGGTTTCTCATTCAACAATAGATGAAGATAAAATAGGGTTTGAAACATTTATTCGTGAGAATCCGGTTACCGGAACTAAAGAAAAAGAGGCACTCGGTAAAGTTTTGTTAAAAATTGCGGCTGCGGATAATAGACTTCACTTTAGCGAAAGGGTTTTTCTCTCAGATTTTGTTGAAAAAGTGCCCGAGAATCTTGAAGAATTAAATCAGTACAATTCAATAAAAATAGATCTTACTCCGTTTAACGGAAGCGGAAAAATGCGTGAATCGGTGCTTTTGTTAGCTTGGGTGATGGCAATTACCGATAAAAATTTGCATGAAAAAGAGATTCAGTATTTAGAACAATTGTCAAAAATATTAGAAATTCCGGATAAAAGAGCGGAAGATATTTCTATGTTAGCCAAAAGGTATGCCTTTTTTAAAGTTATTGAAGCAGACTATTTTACCGGCTCAATCGAAATAAATGAAGCTTATCATAGTGAACTGGCAAAAAAATTACTATTACCGGAATTAGAATCGGCTAAAATTAAATCTTTATTCTAAGGATTTTATGGCATCTAACATTGATAAAGAGAAATTGGGTGATTTTGATTATATCAAAGTTTTAATAGTTGATGATGAACCTCAAGCATTAAAAGTTCTAAAATATATTTTAATTGATTTAGGATTTGATGTTGTTGCAGTAACTGACGGTAAATCTGCAATAGAAGTGTGCGATATAAGCTTTGATATGATTTTTTTAGATATAATGATGCCCGGTTTAAACGGGTTTGAAGTATGTAGAGCTATAAAGGATAATCCCGCTTTAAGGGATATCCCGGTTATTTTTGTTACTGCAGTAAACTCGTCATACGATTTACAGAAAGCCTTTGTTGAGGGTGCAGTTGATTATATCATTAAACCGATTAACCGGTTAGAAGTTCAATCAAGAGTTAAAAATCATTTAACACTTAGATTGCAGAGCAAAAAACTTATTCAGCTTAACGAAAAAATTGCTCAATCTTTAACCGATCTAAAATTTATTAATAATGAACTTGCTACCAAAAACAAAAATTTAGAAGAAGTAAACAACGCAAAAGACAAAATCCTTTCGGTAATTTCACACGATATAAGAACCCCTTCGTCAGTTATTTTCGGCTATTCCGATTTACTGATTTCTGAATTAAATGAGATGCAATTAGAAGAGGCTAAACAAGTAGCAGTCAAAATTAAAGCAAGTTCGGAAGGGTTGATTAGATTATTAGATAATTTGTTACTTTGGTCAAGCGCACAGACAGGTAGAATACAAGTTTCTAATGAAAGTTTTGATATAGCTTTTGCCGTAAATATTGCATTAGAGGAGATAGAAGGTCCCGCAAAAGATAAAAATGTAGAAATAATTTCGAAAATTGATGAAGAATTAAAAGCTTCAGGGGATAAAACTATTTTCTGTACCGTTATTAGAAACTTGATCAGCAACGCTATTAAATTTATTGAACCCGGTGGTAAAATTCTTATAACCGCTTTTCAAAAAACAGAATTTGTTGAGATCAAGGTGATTGATACAGGCAAAGGTATCCCGGAAGAAGTTATTACAACAATTCTCACAACGGATTCTTTTTATAGCTCTGTTGGTACAAATAACGAAAAAGGTACCGGATTTGGACTTCAAATTTGCAAAGAGTTTGTAAAATTGAACGGCGGAACTCTCACAATTGAGAGCAAAATAGGTAAAGGAAGTGTTTTTACTTTCACGATTCCCTCAGCCACATGATACTTTTTCTTAAAAATTACTTCAATTTCAAAGCACATAACACCAATTTTAAAATTGAAATATTAGGTGGGTTAACCACTTTTTTTACAATGGCTTATGTGCTAATTGTAAATCCGAAGATACTTTCTGTGGCGGGACTTCCTTATGAGGCTGCCTTAACCGCAACTGTGATTATTGCTTTTACCGGCACATTTTTAATGAGTGTTTACGCCAAATTGCCCTTTGCGGTTGCACCTTATATAGGCGAAAACGCTTTTATTGCTTTTACTGTTGTTAAATTATTAGGTTTTAGCTGGCAACAAGCTGCCGGTGCAGTTATGGTTGCAGGCTTTCTGCTAATAATACTCACCTTTTTGAATATAAGACCCTGGCTTGCGGGTTCAATACCGGCATCGTTAAAACTTTCATTCACTGCCGGAATAGGGCTTTTTTTAACTGTAATAGGGCTTAGTGAATCGGGAATAATATTAAAAGGGGAGGGAGATGTATTACTTAGGGCAGGAAATTTTAATTCGCCCGAAACTCTTCTTGCCATTTTAGGAACAGTTTTGATTGCAATACTCACCGCAAAAAAGGTTAAAGCGGCAATTCTTACAGGAATTTTAATAACTGCAGTTTTAGGTATTATTGCGGGTATTAGCGAGTTACCGAAAGAATTTTTAAGTATTCCGCCTGACCCGGGTCCAGTTTTTTTAGAAGCAGATCTAAAAGGAATTTTTGAAATAAGCTTTCTACCCGTATTAATCACTATCTTTATAATGGCTTTTTTAGATACTATGGGTACACTTTCTGCTTTAGCAATAAAAACAGGAATGGTTAATAAAAAGGGACAGATACCCGGAATCAAAAAACCAATGCTCTGTGACGGAGTTGCTACTTTTACGGCAGGAAGTTTAGGTTCTGCTTCTGCAGGAGTTTATTTAGAATCTGCAACGGGTATTGCAGCCGGAGCCAAAACCGGCTTTGCATCATTAATAACGGCATTTTTATTTTTAACGGCACTTTTTATTTCGCCTGTTATTTCTGCAATACCGGGATTTGCATACGGACCCGCATTGATTGTGATTGGGGCATTTATGTTTAGCTCTGCAACCGGTATTGATTTTAATGATTTTACTGAGAGTTTCCCCGCTTTTATAGTAATTGTTTTGATGGCGTTCAGTTATAACATCGGAACCGGAATGTCGGCAGGGTTTTTAATTTATCCCATAATTAAGATTGCGTCCGGAAAAATTAAAGAGATTTCAATTGGTATGTGGATTTTAGCTTCATTAGCTCTATTGTTTTTTATTTTTTATCCATATAATTATTAAGGAATTATTATGTTGATAGTAACTACACCTTCGGTTGAAGGTTACAGGGTGAAAAAATATATCGGATTAGTAACCGGCGAAGCTATATTAGGTGCTAATATGTTTAAGGATATTATGGCAGGATTTCGTGATATAGTTGGGGGTAGGTCGGCGGCTTATGAAGCAGAGATAGGAAAAGCAAAAACATTTGCCATTAATGAAATGACACAAACGGCTGTGAGTCAAGGTGCAAACGCTATTCTTAGCGTAGATCTTGATTTTGAAACAATAGGTGCAAACGGAAGCATGCTTATGGTTGCTGTATCAGGTACTGCCGTAGTTTTAGAAAAGGAGAATATATGAATACAAAGTGCGGTTATGTTACAATTGCCGGAAGACCAAATGTAGGGAAATCAACTCTCTTGAATGCTCTTTTAGGTCAAAAACTTTCAATTATTAATTCGAAACCACAAACTACACGCAAGAGAGTGTTAGGTATTTTGTCAGAAGAAAATTATCAAATTATTTTTATAGATACTGCCGGTATCATTGAGCCAAAATATCTTATGCAACAAACAATGATGGAACAGATGACTGCATCCGTTGATGACGCCGATGTTTTGTTAATAGTTTTTGAGGCGGGTAAAGATTTCAGAGTTGAACTTGAAAACGATGTTTTAGAAAAAATCAAAAAATCATCAGCGCATAAAATTGCCGTTATTAATAAGATTGACGGTTCAAATCAAAAAGAGCTTGAGCTCCAAGTTGAAAAAATCAAAAACCTTGAGATTGCATCAGAAATTATTCCGATATCTGCATTAAAAAGTTTTCATATCGAGCCGCTCAAAAAGAGAATTGTTGAACTTCTACCCGAGCATCCTAAAATGTATCCCGATGAAGATGTTTCAACTGAAAATGTGAGATTTTTTGTTACCGAAATTATTCGCGAAAAAATTCTTGAACTTTACGAAGAAGAAATCCCTTACAGCATTGAAGTGGTGATTGAAGACTATAAAGAAAGAGATAACGGAAAAGACTTTATTTCTGCTTCAATAATTACCGAAAGAGCGTCTCAAAAGGGAATATTAATAGGTAAAAAAGGTGTTGCTATTAAAAAACTTGGCGAATTATCTAGAAAGTCGATTGAAGAATTTACCGGCAAAGAAGTTTTTCTTGAACTAAGAGTTAAAGTTGAAGAAAATTGGAGACAGAACGAAAAGTATCTTAAACGCTTCGGTTATACTGAAGAGTAAAATCTGAAAATTGCAGATTGCACAAGAAATGTTGCGTTTTTCAGGGTAACAGAGACTGTCTCTAAAATTTTCAGTTAAATTTAGTACTCATAATTTCGTATTCAAAAAAAACGAAAGAAAATTTTAAAGTTAATCTTTCGGATTAGTAGCAAACACGGTTAATTCTGTAATAAATGCACGGTCTGGAAGTTCGAGGGCACAAATTATTGTACCGGCAATATCTGACGAAACAAGTTTAGACTCGTTAAAAGGTCTTTCTTGTCTTCCCGAATTTGGAATAAAATCAGTTTGAACTTCGCTGGGGTTAATCAAAACAACACGAATGTTATACTTTCTGAGTTCAGCCCTCCAGCACTCAGTCATTGCCCTAAGTGCAAATTTAGTAGCAGAGTATGCCGTACCTCCTTCAAACCCTCTGTAAGCTGCCGTTGATGCAATATTGATAATGTTTCCGCTTTGTTGTCTAATAAAAATTTTAGCAGCTTCACGCGCAACCAACATAGCTCCGGTAACATTAGTATTAAAAACAGCTTCAAATTTTGATTTATCAGAGTTAACTAAAGATTCAAAATAACCATAGCCGGCATTATTTATAACTGCGTCTAATCTTCCGAATTTCTCTTCAATTTGCTGAAATAAATCTAACACATCAGATTCTTTGCCTGAATCAGCACGAAAAGAAATAATACCGTACTTTTCAGAAACACTTGTTAATTTTTCTTCGTTTCTTCCGGTAATAATTACGGAAGCACCTTTTTTAGATAATCTGATTGCGGTTTCAAGCCCTATACCTGAACTTCCGCCGGTAACAAGAATAACCGATCCTTTAATTTCCATTATTTCTCCATTTTATAAATAGCTGACCCGTGTGAATTAATGTTTATAACCGGACCGGGTGAAAACATGATTTTATTTCCCGTTCTTACATCTGTGGCTTTAGTGTAACCTTTGATTTGAGAGGTGTAATGATCTAAGGGGATAGTTTTCTGCTCTGACGACCCGTTTAAACATACCATATATTTTTCATCGCCTAACTCTCTAAAGAATGTATAAACACCGTCTTTAGGAGGGAAATGAGTTAGTTTTCCTGAGTGAAAAGCCGGAGTATTTTTTCTAAGGTCAATTAAAAAAGTTAGAAAATCATAGATTTCATTTTCTTTATCAGTTCTGCCTTCTTTAGTGAAAGCATTTCTAGAATCTTCTTCCCATCCGCCGGGGAAATTAGCTCTTAACTCTCCGTGCCTTTCAGTACCCACTACGCCTAATTCGGTACCGTAAAATATTTGCGGTATTCCTCTTGTTGTAAAAAGGAGAGTATAGGCATTTTTAAATCTGTCTAAATCTTCTTTTGCACCAAACATTGAACGGTTAATATCGTGGTTGTCAATAAATGTTACTAAAGCATTGGGGTCGCTGTACAAATAGTCGTTACAAAGTACTGAATAGACATGGTAAAAATCTTTTTTGCCTTCAAGATAATTGTAAAGAACATCTCTCAAACCAAAATCGGTAAGCGATTGTAAATGAGTATTAAAATCAGTTTTTAGTTTGCTGTTTCCTTGATAATAAGCGAGAAAAGAGGGCTCACCCGTCCAAACTTCGCCCAAAATTGAAAATCCCGGATATTCGTCGAGAATAGTTTTAGCCCAGTGCGACATAAAACCTTGATGATTATAGGGGTAAGTATCTTCTCTAATTCCGTCAATTCCGGAATATTCAATCCACCAGATTGTGTTGTTGATTATATAATTAGCCATAAATTCGTTGGTTTGGTTTATATCGGGCATGTAATCGGTAAACCATCCTTGAATAACGCGGTTAATGGTTAAGCTATCGCCGTGAGGATCTAAGAAAGCCTGTTTGTGATGCATAGCGGGGAGATGATCGCCCAATTTACCGTTAATCCAACCTTCGACGGGTAAATTTTGCGTCCAAGGGTGGTCTTTGCTAAAGTGGTTAGTAACATGGTCTAAAATCACTTTTAAACCTTTAGAATGAGCAGTTTTAACAAATTCACGGTATAATTCGTTTGAGCCTAACCTGGGGTCAACCTTGTAAAAATCTGTAGCTGCATAACCGTGATAACTTCTAAATGTATTGTTCTCTAAAAACGGGGTTGACCAAATAGTAGTAACTCCGAGATCTTTGATGTAATCTAACCGGCTAATCAATCCTTTGAGATCGCCGCCGTGTCTTGCGTCATAAAAATCTCTGTTTACGCCCTCTGAGTATCCGGGAACTGAGTCATTTGATTTATCTCCGTTGCTGAAACGGTCAGGCATTAAAAGATAAATTATATCGCCGTAGCCAAATCCGTAACCACCCTCTTTCTTTTCCCGCTTTAAAACAGGATATTGAAAATCTGTTGATGAACTGCCATTTTTTATTGTAAATGTGTAATTACCGGGTTCAATATTTTTATCAAATTCAACATCAAAAAACAAATAGTCAGGATTTGGAGTGCTGTAAACTTTTAAAATTTTAACACCTTTACCGGATGCAGTAACTTCGCTTCCCGCAAGATTTTTTCCGTAAACCATTAATTGAAGGGGATTTAATTTCATTCCTGACCACCAGTTTGGAGGTTCCACCTTGTTAAAAATGACAGATTGTGAAAGGAGTGTTCCTTGAAGAAGCATTATAATCAGAAGTTTTTTCATATACTCAGAAACTATTTTATGGATGACAAATTTTAATTATTCAAATATATTAATATTAAATGAAACAGGACTAATAAATTACGAAAATCTCCATTTTTTTTTTTTTTTTTTTTAATAAAAATATT
>JACSRR010000087.1 GCA_014879635.1 Ignavibacteriaceae bacterium
AGATGTGTATAAGAGACAGCTCTCTTACAATGGAATTATCGTATCTTACACTCGCTAATGATATGCTTGACGGGTTAGAAGGTCCGTTAGGTGGTCTTTTAGGCGGAACTCGTGATGCTTATATGGCTTTTGATATTGGTTTACTCTACAATTTTGGAAGAGGTCCTATTTCAAAATTATCAGAGATTTACGGAGGTGTGGCACCCGGTACTTCTGATTCAAAAGGGTCATCAGTTAGTTTAGTTCAGGCTTATCCAGGTAAACCGCTTTTCCAAAACGCATGGAAATTCGGTGGCGGTTTTATTTATCCAAGATTTGCAGGTACAGAGGCAGTAGGTAAAGAATTTAATTACGGTGGTTACCTTTCATTAGAAAGAGCTTTTACTGAGCACATGTCAGGTAGAATGAAGCCTTTTTACATCAATGTTGCCGAGAAAGGAAATAATGCACCTACTAATTCGGTTATTGGTGTTGGATTTGATTTCCTCTATAAATTTGTACCTTGTGAACCGGTTGTACCTTATATCGGTTTAGGAGCATCAAGTTTCTACGCAACAGTTACTAACGCAAGGAGTTTTAAGGACGAGTCGTTCTTAGATTATCAAATTAATGTGCTCTTAGGTGCTGATTGGAGATTCGGAGAAAAGTTTAATGTTGTTACCGAATTAGGATACTACACCGTTGCCACAGATAAGTTTGACGGTATTTATGGTTCAATAGGCGGTTTGTTTGGCGGTGCGGCTGATTCTTATATGGGTTTCAGCTTGGGTATTAATTATATACTCAGTAATGGACCAAAATCGGAACTCTGTAATTTGTACAGCGGAATAGGCATCGTAAAATATATTGAAAAAGACCCAAATACAACAGATCCCGGTAAAACTGATCCTTCACAACAGGGCACTACTTATGAGCCAATTGATTATGCAAAGATTGAAGAGATTGTAAAAAAATATCGCCAAGATCCTGTTGATTACGAAAAAATTAGACAAATGATTAAAGAAAATGCAGGACCGGGAACAAGTTGGATTCTCTCCGGCGTAAATTTTGATTTTGCTTCTGCTAACTTAAGACCGGAATCTTACCCGATACTTAATAATGCAGCTCAAGTATTGATGTCAAATCCTTCAATGAGAGTTGAAATTCAAGGTCATACAGATAATATTGGAACCGATGCAACTAACAGAACTCTCTCTCAAAATCGTGCCGATGCCGTTAAATCATATTTAGTAGGCAGAGGTATTGAATCAAATAGAATGACTACTCTCGGTCTCGGATTCTCCGTTCCAATAGCTTCAAATGCTACTGCTGAAGGTAGAGCAATGAATAGAAGAGTCGAATTTAAAGTTATAAGTAAATAACAACTTAGATTTGAAAAAAAAGGGCGGCTTAAAGCCGCCTTTTTTATTTAACGATATCTAATATTTTATCAACAGGGAGTTTTTCTCTGTTTTTGGGAATTTCGGCGGGTTTACCTAAAGCTACACAAGCAGCTAATTTATATGGATCGCTTATTCCGAGCAAGCTTTCTATCTCTTTCCTCGCAATTAATAACCCCGTAAGCCAACAACCAGCATACTCCAAAGATGTAGCCGCTAACAGCATATTTTGGATTGCAGCTCCTACACTCTGAATTTCAGGATGATTTCTGATTTTATTTATTGATTCAGAATTTAACCCTGCATCGGGAAGAATTCTGTCAATTACCGCTTCATAAGGTTTTATACTTATTGCAATTAAAAGAGGTGCATTTACAAAAAAAGTTGAGAACTTTTCAACAGTTCTCAATACTATTTTATTTTCTTCATCCAAAGTTGAAAAAATTGAATCATATTTTGCAGCAACAGAATCCCTCATTTTACCTAGAGTTTCTTTGTTTGAGATTGCCGTAAATTTCCAATTTTGCGAATTATTGATGCTTGGTGCTAATCCTGCTAAGCGGACTAACTCTCTGATTATTTCTTCAGGAACAGGTTCGGGTGAGAATAATCTCACACTTCTTCTTTTTTCTATTGCTTCTTTAAGCGTCATTGTTTACCCGGTCGTTAATTAAATAAATTCTTAAGGAATTAGTACTAAATAATCATTCTTATCTATCAAATCAAAGTTAAATCGATTAAAATTTAAATTATTTTACTTTTATGAGCAGGATTGAAAGGTCGTCGTCAATTTTTCCAAATTTTTGAACTTCGGTAAGTAGTTTTTCTCCCAAACTTGAGGCATTCAATCCGGAGTTTTCACTAACAATTTTGAGAACTGATTCCAAACTAAATTGTTCCTTTTTTTTGTTAAAGGTTTCAATCAATCCATCGGTTAATAACAACAAAATATCAGAACTCTTCAATTTAAAATTTGCGGTTGCGAAAGAAAAATCTTTGACTATCCCTATCCCGGGTTGTTTTTGAGTTAAATTAATAACTTCATTACCTCTCAATATGATTAAGGGTAAATGCCCTTGAATTGCATACTCACACTCATTATTTAATCCAATTGTTAACGATGTGGCAGTGATAAAAGTAGATTTATTTTTTAATTCGGTGATATTTTTGTTAATATTTTCCAAACTTTTAACAAACGGTATTCCGGCAATTAAATTCGAATTAAGAACGCTTTTGTACATCCCCATAATTATTCCGGCAGAAACACCGTGACCCGAAACATCCGCAATATTAAAGAAGTAACCGTTTTCCATTTTCCGGAAATAAATTAGATCTCCCCCTACTTCAGATGCACTTATTGATTTTCCGAATACCTCAACAGTACTATCTTCATGTAATATATCAGGCACTAAACTATGGTGAATTTTCCTCGCCAAATCCATTTCGGTCGAAAGTTTAATTTGTTTAATTCCCTGCTTATTTATAAAAATTATGAAAAAAGTGTAACTCAATATTATGCAAAGAAAAAACCCTGCAGCATAATAGCGAAAATATGAGATAACTTCATCATTTAAATCAAAAACTAAGCCATCAGATGATGCTTTTACAGAGATTGCTATTTGAAGAGAAATACCTACAGCTAAGAACCATATATTTCTCGTGAAAGCAAGCGCATAACATACCGCTATTGATCCGGATAAAATAGCATTTGTGAATGTTTCAAGAAGAGTGTATTTACCCGAGTACATTAACCCGGCAACTAAACCGATCATTGCAAAAGTAAAAAATACGGAAGTTGAAAAAAGTAACAGGGATGAAATAGGCAGTTCTTTGAAGAATTGACTGTTGCTTGATTTGATTTTTTTCTGAATTGTCTTCAATTTTTCTTTACTAAAATTATTATTAGATTATAACAAATATAGCTTATAAAACCAATTTCAAAAATCAGAGATTAATCTCCGGTAATTTAGATACTATTATTTTCTGCTTAATAAAGTATGATTTTCGATAGATAAAAATGTATAAATTCATTTTATGATTTAAGGAAAGTACAGTCTGTTTTAAAACTTGTAAAAATTTTAGTCTCTGCTTAAAACTGTCGAAATAAAATTTGAATTGAAATAAACTTTTACTTATATTTGATAAAAGTATTGAACTTAATTTTGAAACTCTATAAAATACAATATCTACCTCATTATCTGATTGAAACAATCACGACTCAAAAAACTTGTCTTTTTAAGCGAAAAGTCCGGACATATTTTAAATCCGTAACCCCTATCTTTAATAAATAATACATTTACATACTAATATTATAAGAGTAATCTCATGGAACCTTATGATGATTATATTGTACTTTTTATCCTGCTCTCGCTCATTTCCGGAATTGTTTCAATTTGTAAATTATTTTCAAAAGCCGGCGAACAGTGGTGGGTAGGATTAATACCGGTTATGAACTTGTTTGTATTAACAAAACTTGCAGGTTTATCATATCTCTTCGCATTTCTGCTTTTTGTTCCGTACTTAAATATTTTGGTATTTATCATGATAGTATATGGATTATCAAGGTCGTTTGGTCAAAACTTTTTTTTCTTTCTCGGTATGTTCTTTCTCGGTATAATCTTCTTCCCTATTTTGGCATTCGGCAAATCAAAGTATCTATCAAAGACGACCTCTAATAATATTTTTAACGGTCAAGTTATGCAAAACCAAAACCCGGTTTCAAGTTCAAATGGCGGAAACGGCAGCGTACACACCGGTAATTCTCAAACGAAAAAAGAAAAAATAAAATCACCTGTAGTATTATCTGATTTGATTCAGCCCGGTTTTATCGGGAAAATATACTCAATCTTTTTTATGGAAGAAGGAATGGTTATAGTAAAAACCGGTTCAGGTACAACTAACTCATCAGGTTCAATGAGAGCGGCTTTAGGAGGTGCAACCGGAATGGCAACTATAATGTCAGGTGTCGGTAAATTTATTGACGGTGAATCATCCAGAAAAAGAAGGGAGGCATTAGAAGTTCTTGCAGGCAACAGTATTCAAGGAATGCTTGCGGCTGATCCAAAAAACTTTTTCCTTCCTTATGATGCTGTTCAGATGATTGAACTAAAAGGACCAAGTTGGTTTGGTGAATTAAAAGTGAGGATTATTGCCGGTTCGGAGCACAAATTTAGGGTTGAAACTTATTCTGATTATATGGGTAATTATTTCTTTAATACATTTAAAGAATATTTGCCGGGTAAAGTAACAAGGATTAAGTAATTAAAGCTACGGTTCCAATAAACGAATTAAACTATTTGATATAATAGTAATTAGTCAGCGATGAATAAGCGACTGTGATATTATAACAAAATCAAATTAAACAGATAATAAGTTATTTGACCACATACTTATTATATCTTCTCCGGCTCTGACAGGGCGATGAGTAAGTTTATCCACAGGGTACCAAAATGTTCTAGCCGAAGCGAGTAGTTTACCGTCGTGTGCTCTAATAATGTCCGTCAATCTTTCAAACCTGTTTTTAGCTGAAACACCAACCCAAGTTCTGACAATCAGTTCATCGCCTAAAACCGCTTGCAACTTATAATCAATCTCGTGCCTCACTACCACCCAAACAATTGATTCCTTTTGTGCTTTTGTTGCGGCAGAATTCCAATGAGCAACCGCAGCATCTTGAACCCATTTTAAATAAGTAACATTGTTCACATGATTTAATATATCTATATCATTTTCAGATACGGTAATTTTCAAATCAAATTTTTCGTGCGATTGGCTCATTTAGTTTCCGGATTTTTTTCAAAATACTTATTAAATTTACGGCTTCCACAAATTATATAATAATCATAGCTTTAAATACTTATAAATTACTGTTGTTCAAACTTTTTTTTGGATTCGCAGTATAATGAGATAATTTTCAGAGTTTAGCAGTATCCGGGAAATAAAAAATAAATAAATCTTTAACACATATATCATCATTTACCTAAAATATTTTGTCTAAGATACTTAAATTTGTATTATAAATTCTTCATTAACAAAATTCCGGTATAATATTATGTTTTTTAGAATGGAAGCCGAAGGCAATGTAACAGAAATTTATGTTCAAGGTGATTTAACTGCTGCTACATTACCCGAGTTCAGAAACACCGTTGAACCTTTTCTTACAGGCTATCAAAGACCGATAGTACTTGATTTTACGGAAGTTAATTTTATCTCTTCAGCCGGTATTAGAGCAATTTTACTGCTTTATAGAACCGCAATGGAAGCCGCACCCAAATATAATTTGCATTTTATGGATATGATTAAATTCAGGAACCTCTCCCCTCATGTAGATCAAATCTTTGATATTTCGGGCTTAAATGATTCTATTATTCAATGGATGAGAGAGAGAGACGAGTTTCACGCCAACAAATAGTTCTTATTTACCAATTTTTACGGAGTTTAAATGAGAGAATTTAAGTTTCTCTTTTTCTTTTTTTTATTTTTATTTTCTTTTGTTGTTTTTTCGCAAAATAAAGAATTAACGGTAGAAGAGATCTACTCTAATTCTATTTTTACACCTAATACTCTCTCAGGATTTAAATGGTTAGATTCTGACGATCTTTACACTTACAATAAAACGCGAGAAAAATCAATAATAATTGGTAATCCATTCGAAAAAACTGAATCAATCCTTTTTGAAGCCGAAGGAAAAATGAACCAACAGGGTACTTCCAAATTAAATTACTCCTATTATGAAGTATCGCCAAACCAGGAATTGCTTTTACTCACAGGAGTAGTACCTGCCCGAAGAACTAAATCCGGCAGCTATTTTCACATTTACTCTCTAAAAGAAAACAAAACGGTAAAATCTTTTGAACCTAAAACAGGTAAACTCGAAAATATTCACTTCTCGCCTAACGGTAAATATGTTTCTTATGTTTTTAACAATAATCTATTCCTGTACAGTATTGAAACCGGAGAAGAAAAACAGATAACTAATGACGGTTCTAAAACAATACTCAACGGGGTTTTTGACTGGGTTTACGAAGAAGAGTTTTCGATTATCAAAGGTTACGAATGGTCACAAGATAATGAAAAAATTGCGTTTTGGCGACTTGACCAATCGGCTGTTCCCGAAATTCAAATTGCCGAATGGGATTCTCTTTACTTCAACTTTTTAACTATGCACTACCCTAAAGCCGGTACTCAAGGTTCATTGGTAGAGATTAAAATTTATGATGTAAAAAGTTCTTTGACTGCATCTGTTGATTTAGGTGATGAAAGAGACATTTATGTACCCAGAATTTATTTCACTCCCGGTAGCGACGAACTTTTTTGCCTTAGATTAAACAGGTTACAAAATAATCTTGATATACTTGCCGTAAATTTACAGGGTAAAATTGACCGTGTAGTATATTCCGAAACTGACCCGTGTTGGATTGATATTACAGACGATTTTAATTTCTTAACTCAAGAACCATCCTTCTTAATAACATCAGAAAAAAGTGGTTATAGAAACATCTACAAAGTAAATTATAAAACTTTGAAAGAAACTCAGTTAACCGATCTTACAATGGAAGTTGAAAGAATTATATCGGTTCACAGCGAAAAACAAATCGTATATTATTCTGCAAAAGATGCTTCTCCGGTAAACAATGTGGTTTATTTATTAGATTTACCCACCGGTTCATCGGTTAAAAACACAAGAGCTAAAGGTGTTTACTCTGTTAATGCATCACCTTCCGGCAATCATGCATTTATTACATTTTCAACTGCTAACTCTTTCCCTGTTTATGAATTAAGAAATAATGTGGGTGAGGTGATTAAGAAAATTGAACAACCGGGTGAAAATATTTTTACCGAATATAATTTAAATGAAGTCAAATTTAAAGTTATCCCTACCCGTGACGGTATCTCACTCAATTCATTTATTATTCTTCCCGAAAATTACGATAACGGTAAAAAATACCCCGTTCTGATTTTTAATTATAGCGGTCCCGGATCGCAGGTAGTGGTGAATAGATACGGCGGAATTAATTTTCTTTGGCATCAACTTCTTGCTAAAAAAGGCTATATAATCTTTGCCGTTGACCAAAGAGGAGCAGGCGGAAGCGGAAAAGTTCTTAAAAACAGTAGATACAGAAATCTCGGTCACTATGAGGTAAATGATTTGGTTGATGCTGTTGATTATTTAAAAACCTTGAATTATGTTGACACTGAGAGAATCGGAATTTGGGGATGGAGCTACGGCGGCTATATTTCGGCTCTCGCATTAGTTAAGGAACCGGATGTATTTAAAGCAGCAATCTCCGTTGCTCCGGTTACAGATTGGAAATTCTACGATAATATTTATACAGAGAGATTTATGTCCACACCCGAATTAAACCCCGAAGGATATAAAAACTCATCCGTTCTCGAATACGCAAAAAATATGAAAGGTAACCTCTTTTTAGTTCACGGAACTGCAGATGATAATGTTCATTTCCAGAATGCTGTTGTTCTTGCGGATGTTTTAATAGATAACGCTATTCCCTTTGAAACAATGTTTTACCCCGGTAAAGATCATGGCATTAGAGGCGGTAAATCAAGAATTCATCTCTTCAATTTGATGACAAATTTTATTTTGAGGAACTTATAATTAAATTCGATGCTTATATAAATATAATCTAATGAAGTTTTTTAAAATAAATAATTGATGAATGACAGAATATAAAAGAAAAAAAGTTTCTATTGTTGAGAGTAAAACGCTGCGTTACACCTACATAAGTCTCGGCATTTTATGTATATTTCTGGGCATTATTGGATATATAGTTCCTTTGATGCCCGGAACCGTTTTTTTAATACTTTCAACTTTCTTTTTTGCACGCAGCTCGGAAAAAATGCATAATTGGATGTTAGAACATAAAATTTTAGGAAGATTTGCTAAATTTTATCATGAAGACGCTAAAATGCCATTAAAAGCCAAAATCATAACTGTAGGGCTAATCCTCGTCTCAATTTCAATCAGTCTCCTGATTATCTACAAGCCTTGGAATAATTAAAAATTATACCTTAGTTTTACTAATACTCCGTAATACTGCGGTAATGTTTTAAAGAATGTAAATCCCGATTCAAATGAAGCACTCACAGAAATTCCTTCTTTTGAAATTAATCTATTATAAAAGTTCTTGTTCACAGTAACAGAAATTGCAGAACCGGGCGCCCATTCGTCAATATCGCTAAAGGATCTATCATTAAGCATCAGAAACCCTCCCGTTCCTTCAAAAAAAATGTCATCCGACACATATTGAGTTGCAACTATACTTAACGAAGCACCTTGTAAATATGGGTAATTTCTTCCGTAGCGGTCTTCTGGCACTAAAATGCTAAAATCCCGCCCGTAAATCACACCCGCTCTAAATGAAAATTTAGACGAAAACCAAAGATGGAAATCGAAATTTGCACCGGCAAGATAAGCAAATTCAGAGGGAGTATTTCCCTTTATATACCCTGCTCCTACTCCGGCAGAAATTGAACTGAATCTTATTTGACCGTATATTTCAAATGTAATGACTATTAGGAGTAAAGGAAGTAGCTTCATCAAAATACCGCTTAAGGATAAAAAA
>JACSRR010000171.1 GCA_014879635.1 Ignavibacteriaceae bacterium
ACAGGTAAGATGGTTTTTTTAAAATAGTGGGTAGTTCGCTACGCTTGCAGTGGGTAGTGGGTAGAATTATTGGGTTGTGGATAGTGGATAGTGGATAGGTGCGAAACGCCGTGAAGGGTGATCCCGACAAGAATCGGGAGTAAAGGGTAAAGAGTAAAGGGTAATCTCTACTTTGTCGAGATGGGGTTCTACCTCGAACTCCCACATCCGACCGGAATCGTCGGGAGTAGAAACAAAGAACCAAGAACCAAGAACTCTTATACTTCTGCGGTTAATTATTTTTTTTGCCACCTAAAAATCCAATAAGCCTATTTAAGCCCCATAAAAGCCCCGGTTTACAGTACGGTATAAAATAATTTTGTAAAGGTGTAAAAAAATGGTTAATTTTGTTATCTAAATTTTCGGGGTGTAGCGCAGCCCGGTTAGCGCGCTTCGTTCGGGACGAAGAGGTCGAGAGTTCAAATCCCTCCACCCCGACATTCTTCTTCGTACATTAACAATTTCAGGTTATTATGGCACAAATGCATTCCTTTGACATTGTTTCGGAAGTTGATTTTCAAGAAGTTGACAATGCAATTAATCAAGCTATTAAAGACATTGCGCAACGATATGACTTAAAAGACTCTAAAACAACTGTTGAACTTAATAAAAAAGACAAACTTATTACAATTAATACCAAAGACGACTATTCTCTCAAGCAATCTATTGATATTCTTCAAACAAAATTTATCAAAAGAGGGCTTTCAATTAAAGTTTTAGACCCTCAAGAGCCGGAAGATTCAAGCGGTGGCAGACTTCGACAAAAAATTAATCTTAAAAGCGGTATCGCAAAAGATGACGCAAAAAAAATTACCCAATTAATTAAAGACCTAAAATTAAAAGTGAATGCTCAAATTCAAGACGAGCAAGTTAGAGTTCAGGGTGCAAAATTAGACGAACTTCAATTAGTTCAGAAGAAAATTGAAGAAGCAAATTTTCCCTTCCCGGTTCAATATGTGAACTACAAGTAAAAAATTTTTATCTCTTACCGCTGAAGAAATTATCTGATTTTTCGAGTTTTAAGTCCCTCAATTGAGGGGCTTTTACTTTTATCTCAAACCTGTACCCTCTGTAAGTGCCAATGGGGTACCAAAAAAAGTTCATTATCCAGCAGTGCAAATCACGGCTTATTGATATTTGAGGAGCCGCAAATTCTTTATTTTCTATGTCATAATTTCCGCCGACACTAAACTTCCAATTTTTGGTTAAATTAAAATTAATATCGGCTCTAATATTTGTAAATTTTGTAGAGATTTCGGGGGTTTGTCTTGTAAAAGTGTAATTGAATGCCAAACTAAGACTCCAAGGAATAGTAAAATCAGGGTCTTCGTCGCTATAAATTCCCGAATATCTTGAAGCTCCGCCATAAAAAATACTTGACGCAGTTTGTGATGTATCAACTTCTGAGCTTGTTTGAGTTGCAGAATAAGTAAAAGAGAGCGAAAAGTTTAAATTACGCAATCTTAGAAGCCCGCCTTCCCAGCCAAGCATTTTGTTAACATCCCTGCCGTTTTCATCCCAATCATACAAACTGAAAACAGAAGAACCGGATAGATTGATAATATTTCCTATTTGCGTTCTATAATCTAAAAATAAATTTGTGAAATTAAGGCTATCTGCGGCAATGTTATACCCAAGTGACGCATTTAGATTGAGCAATTGAATTTTCTTCTCTAAATCAGTGGTATCTGTGGGGTCAACCGAAGTTTTCATTTCAAAAATATTTGATAGCGAAAAATTAATACTTTGTTGTTCGCCTCTTGGTGCACCGCCAAATATCTCGCGTTCAAACTTACTGTATTTTACTTCTTCGCCGGTTGAAGTTGTATAAACTCCGTAATAACCCCATTTAGGGTCGGCAAAGTCAGGTTGATAATCATAACCAATTCTCGGAATTAAAGTATGCCTAACAGCCGCTATACCAAAACTATTGATTGGGAAAATTCCGTAAATTTTAGTGGTAGCCGAAATTCCTGCTCTAAAAGTTCTCACAAAACCTAATTCTTCAACATCGTTTGTTACAATTACATCGTTCAAAGTATTAAACAAACCAAAATTGTAAAAATTGGCGGATCCGGGAGTGGCTTCTACAAACCTGTTAATCTGTTTATTGTACCACAGTTCTTGGTAATTAAACGAGGGAGTAATAGAGATATAACCAACTTTAGGAGAGGCTGAGATTGAAATATTATGTCTTACACCACCTCTAACATCTAAAACATCGGAAACATTTTTTCTTATGTTTTGAAATTGACCCGAATAAGTTATTCCCAAATTATCATACCAACTATCAGAATTAGAGACTAAACCTTTTCTAAATGGATAAAAAATCGATTTTGAGAATGAAACTCCCGGTAAAACTTCTGAGATATCTCCGCTTTCCAAGTTTTGTTCTCTACTATAATTTGCTGTTAACGATGCACCAAATTCTTCCCAATTCTGATAATAGGTTAAATTTGAATAAATGGTTGTTCTTAAAAGGTCATTATAAGAAATACTGTTTTGTTTGCTGTAATTTGCCGATTGAAAATCAATATTAGCATCAAACCGGGAATTTGGAGTAAGTGTGTGATTGTGAACCCATCTTAAACGCCAAGCATCATCAACCGATCTATCAGGGTCTTCAGTTTCTCCTGCAATTAAACGGGTAAAACCTGCCTCTAAACTACCTTGAAATGAGTACCTTTTGATATATCTAAAAGCAGAATTTATACCGTAACCCCCACGGGTATAATAATCACCGGTAAGAGTAAGATCCATATAATCATTAATAGCCCAAAAATACCCAAATCTTGAAAAATACCTTCCGAAGCCCTCTCTATTACCGAAAACCGGCGCTAAAATGCCTGACCTTCTCCCCTTTTGAAGAGGAAAAACTCCAAACGGAACCGGTACCGGAAAAGGTACGCTGCTGAAAGTTAGCCAAATCCATTTTGCAATTACTTTATCATCCGGAATAACTTTCATTTGCATACAGAAGAATGCATAATGGGGATGATCAGCTTCGCAAGTTGTAAAAACCCCGCTTTCCACAAAATACGAATCATCTTCCATTTTCTTGATTTTTGCTCCCGAATAAGTTGCTTCAGTTGATTCGGAACGCGCAAAAGTTATATATCCCTTCCGGGTTTTATAATTGTACCTCATTCTGGTGCCGTAATACTTTTCTCCCATATCTATCAATTCGGGAAGTTGACTTATTTTTGAGGTATCTGTTGAATCTGTTTGAAGCGGGAAAGCTTGCATCTCGGTTTTATCAAAATCGACATATATTTTTCCGCCTTTTACTTCTGTAAGTTTATACTTCATATACGCTTCATTGTAAATTTCCATCTTTTTTTCGGAAATTTTAAAAAGTAGCGAATCTTTTCCTCTTGCATAAACAACAGAGTCAATTCCGGAATCCGTTGCTAATGAATCAATATTTAATGAGTCTGATTGAGATGTATCAACTTGAATGGCTTGGTCTATCTGAATTAGAAATGATCCGGTAGAAATTAAGTCCGGAGAGACTATGTAAACTTCCCTTGCCCTTGTTCCGGAATGTAAAATCGTAAAACAAGCAATAACCGTTAAAAAAGAGAGTGTGGTTTTAAACATTTTTCCATAAAAATTCTATACGCAATATAAGTTGAAGTACTCTATTAACCGCAGAATTTAATTTTGAAGTGCTTGGTAGTGCGTCTTTTTTTCTCCTTTTATTCTCTCTTTTTCTGTCAACATAAGTTAGTGCAAGACACTTATAGAGATAGCCTAAAAAAGTTAATTACCTAAGTAATAGAAAAAAAGCCTAATTAAATTTTCGAGCAGATTCCTCAATTTTCTCAATAATCATATTAGCAACTCTCAACGCTCTTAAACCGTCTTCACCTGAAACAACAGGTTTAGATTTATTTTCAACGGCTTCAACAAAAAGTTTTAATTCATGTTCAAGTGCATTAATTTCAAAAACTTCTGGCTGCTCATAAACAACTCTTTTTGCCAATTCACCGATACCGATTTCACCATAAGAAATAGTACCCGCAGGAATTTCTCCTAAAACGGGAGCTAATCTAAAAACTTCGGCAACTCCGGAGTTAAAATCAAGAGCAATGTACGAGTCTGATTGAAAAATTCTCATTTTACGCATTTTCTTTTGCGAAATTCTGCTTGCGGTAACAACGGCAACGGCTCCGTTTTCAAACTCAATTCTACAATTTGCAATATCTATATGTTTTGAAACAACACCTACACCGTTTGCAGAAACCGACTTTACTTCACTTTTTATCAAACTTAAAATAATATCAATATCGTGTATCATTAAATCTAAAACCACCGCAACATCAGTACCACGCGGATTAAATTGAGCAAGCCGGTCTGATTGAATAAAAAGTGGCATTAAATTATACTTTTCAACGGCTAATAATGCGGGGTTAAACCGTTCAATATGACCAACCTGGAAAACCAATCCCAACTCTGATGCAGTCTTTACCAATTCTTCAGCTTCGTTGATAAGAGCTGTAACCGGCTTTTCGATAAAAACACTTTTACCGGCATTAAACGCAGCTTTTGCAACATTATAGTGGGCTGAGGTAGTTACTGCAATCGAAACAGCATCAACATTATTTAGCAGATTGTTCATAGATTCAAATTGTTTAGTATTAAATTCTGTGGCTACTTTATTTGCTTTTTCAAAATCCTCGTCAAAAACTCCGGTTAAAACACATTTATCATTTTGACTAAACATTTTAGTGTGAAGCCTGCCGAGATGTCCCGTACCAATAACGCCTATTCTAATTTTTTCCATTTTAATTTCCGGTTATTAAGGTTATATGCGATATAATTCTATCATATCCGCCAAAAGTTTGTTCTCTATAAAAAATAAAGATGTGATATTCGTTTGTAGTTTGAAGAAAATTCCCTTCAAATTCATAAAAATCTGCAACTGCTTTTCCTTCTCTTCCTTTTTTCAAAGCCAAATATTGATAGTCATAAATCCCTCTTTTTAATAGAGTAGAAACAGAATAAACCCCGTTAGAATAATCCATTTTAAACTTCGGGCTAATTTCCCAATTATTAAAAGCACCTGTGAGATAAACATCGTAATTGTACTTTTCACCCGTTCTCAGATTAAACTGAACCTCTAAGTATTCGGATGAAACATTTTGAAAATTACTTATTACCATCCCACCGTTTAGGTCTTTACTACCAAAAGTAAAGAAGCGGTTTTCATCAGCACCTTCAAATCTACCGGGTACAAATTTACCGGGGTATTTACTTTCGTTTCTGAGGTCAATCTGACGATATTCATTACCGGGTTTAATTTTTCTAACAACAAAGTTAAAATTTCTATTGCCGTCCCAATCAAAGTACACTGAATCCGAAATTTTTTCTTTACCTGCAAAAATTGAGTAGTCAAAAAGTCTGTTTTGAACAATTTCAGCACCCTCCAAATAATTTGGGAAGAGATTAGAGGGTAATTCTACTTTGGTAATTAGGGAAAGTGTTTTAGCAAGATTTGCGGGATATACAGAAGCATCCGTAAGCGATTCACTTTTAACGGTTGCCGAAGAGTGTAAAATATCTTTTACGACATAAAATTTGCCGGTAGCATATACAATAGATGTATCATACGAATCGGAAATAAAAAACATCCATTTGCCCTCAAAAGGGAATGAAATTTCGCCTCTTGAATCGGGATAAGATCCTTTAAAGTGATATTTAGCTTCATTTACAGAAACGGGAAGAAAGTCATACTTTAAATTTTCTTGAAAATTAAAGCCCCTGTTTGAAAGAAGGTCATTATTGGTAGGTGTCCAGTTTATATCGCAAAATTTAAAATAAATAGCGAGTGACGGGAAAAAATCACTCGCAACATCAAATTCAATATTAAGTTTATTAGAAGGGTCTGAAAGGTCTAATAAAGGGAAAGAACTTTTATCCTTATTAATATAATATTCTAAACTTCTAATGGTAACATTTTGCGAAAATCCGCTAAATTGCAAGCATACGAAGAATGAAAATATTAAAACAAATTTGAATCCTCTAATAGATTTCCACACATTTAACCGCAATATGAGGGATAAAAACTCTGTAAACAGATTTATCCTCTCTTTCGATTCTCAATAATAAGCCCTCATCGAAGGCATTTTCTAATACACCGGTTTTAAATACAATCTCGTAAATCGGGTTTGTTGAGCCGGGTTCGGTAACAACACCATAATTTTCGAACATTACTACATTTAAGGTTTTACCGGTAAAATCAGCCCAGTTCATCTTCATTTAGTTAAATCTCCTGAAGTTACAATATATCAAGCCAAAAATTAAGAATTAAACTTAATATTTCAAAAAGTTACATGTTTTTTAATTCATTATTCAGTTTAGTAATAGCATCTTTTGCATCACCAAAATACATGAAAGTGTTATCTAAACCAAACAAATCATTATCTATACCTGCATATCCGGCAGCCATAGATCTTTTTACAACAATAACAGTTCTTGAATAATCAACATTCAAAATAGGCATACCGTAAATTGGTGACTCGGGGTTACTTCTTGCTGCAGGATTTACAACATCGTTTGCCCCGATAACTAAAGAAACATCTGTGGTTTTAAAGTCATCGTTTATATCTTCTAAGGCGTATAATTTATCGTAAGGAACATTAGATTCGGCTAATAGAATATTCATGTGACCCGGCATTCTACCTGCAACGGGGTGAACTGCAAACTTAACGCTGATACCTCTTTTTTCAAGCACATCCATAAGCTCTTTAACAGCGTGTTGAGCTTGAGCAACTGCCATTCCGTAACCCGGAACAACAATAACACTTGAGGCAGCGTCAAAAATTGAGGCAGCTTCTTCAGAATCAACCGATTTAATAACAACATCTTTTCCGCCTGATACTGCCGATGAAGATGCCGTATTATCCCATCCACCCAGAAGTACATTCATCAATGAACGGTTCATTGCTTTACACATTATATTTGTGAGAATTATTCCGGATGCACCTACTAAAGAGCCTGCAATAATCAGCATATTATTATCAATTACAAATCCCGTAGCTGCAGCAGCCATTCCCGAATAAGAATTCAAGAGTGATATTGCAACCGGCATATCTGCACCGCCAATCGGTAATACTAATAAAACACCAACCAATAACGATATTCCGATAATTGTTAAGTAATATATTTGTTCTTGAGGATAGATGACTGCAAGTACTATCAAAGTAATTAAAGCCAAAATCAATAATATGTTAAGCTGGTTTTGAAGAGGAAACTTAACTACTTTTCCGGTAACAATACCTTGTAATTTTCCGAAGGCAATTAACGAACCGGTAAAAGTTACCGACCCTATAAGTAAGCTAATACTTATAGCTACGGCTGCTTTAATATCAGGGGCAACATCAGGACCAATTTTTTGATAAAACTCACTCAATGCAACAAAAGCAGAGGCACCGCCGCCAAATCCGTTTAATAAACCGACCATTTGCGGCATATCGGTCATGGCCACTTTTAGTGCCATGTATGCTCCTATTGCAGAACCTACAACTATTCCTAACAATATATATTCAAAACTTACAATGTTTTTATTTAATAATGTTGCAACAACTGCTATTAACATACCTATAGCAGAATAGATGTTACCCATTCTGGCAGTTGCCGGTGAACTCAACCTCTTTATTCCAAAAATAAAAAGGAAGGAAGCAATTAGATAAAATAGACTAATGATGATTTCTCTGATTTCCATCTTATTTCTTCTTCTTAAACATTTTTAGCATTCTATCCGTTACTAAATAACCACCTACAACATTTATTGTTGCAAAGGCTACCGCAAAAACACCTAGCACAGTGGCTAAAGTTGCATGTTCTGTAGCGTGCAAAGCGCCCGAAGCTACTAATGCACCTACTATTGTTATCCCTGATATGGCATTAGAACCTGACATCAGAGGCGTGTGTAGAGTTGGCGGTACTTTATTTATCAGCTCAAAGCCAACAAACCCCGCTAAAACGAACACATAAACCATAAAAAATAAATCACTCATTTATATAAATTCCTTTTATAATCCGTAAAATTCTTTTACGCGTTTATTTACTATTTCACCTTTTTTAACAATTAAACAGCCTTTCAGTATTTCATCTTCAGAATCGATATTCATTACTCCGTCTTTTGAAAGGTGCGAAATTAATGCTAACAAGTTTTTACCGTAAAGTTCGCTTGATAGCGTTGAAACTTCTGATGCCAAATTTGGAGCACTAATTATTTTAACTCCGTTACTTATAACTGTTTTATTGTGTTCGCTAAGTTCGCAATTGCCGCCAAATTCAGTTGCTATATCAACAACTACAGAACCGGGACGCATATTCTTAATCATTTCGGCAGAAACCAAAATTGGAGCTTTTCTACCGGGAACCAAAGCGGTTGTAATAACTAAATCGGCGTTAGTAACATGTTTAAAGATGAGTTCTTTCTGTTTTTGGAGGAATTCCGGAGTGGCTTCTTTTGCGTATCCTCTCTCGTCTTGCATAGAGGGATCCATTTCAACTTCAATAAACCTGCCACCCAAGCTTTCAACTTCCTGTTTTACGGCGGGTCTGATGTCTGAAACTTCAACAATGGCACCTAACCTTTTAGCCGTTCCTAATGCTTGAAGACCGGCAACTCCCGCACCCATTATAACAACCTTTGCAGGCTTTACCGTGCCGGCAGCAGTCATCATAAGCGGGAATATTTTAGGAAGCTCAACCGCACCAACTAAAACGCTTTTGAACCCTGCAATATTAGCTTGTGAGCTTAAGGCATCCATCTTTTGTGCTAAAGTTGTACGGGGAACAAAATCCATGGAAATTAAATTTGCGCCCTCTTTAACTGCTACATCAAGAATTTCTTTATAATTTAGCGGATATAAGAAGGAAATAATTGTTCCTCCT
>JACSRR010000178.1 GCA_014879635.1 Ignavibacteriaceae bacterium
GTAGTAACTAATATTATGGATAAACAAACCGAAATATTTTTTGAAATACACTCAGGACTTGAAAGAGAAGCACCGGGAAGTCAGGAAAGTACAAAAAATGCCTTTGAAATTTTAAAGCAAAAAGAAGATCCAAAACTAATTTTAGATTGCGGATGCGGACCCGGTTCTCACACACGCATAATTTCAGAAATTTCAAACGCCGATATAGTAGCCGTTGACCTTCATCTCCCTTTCCTTCACAGTTTGAAAATTAAATCTGCTTGGATTTCTAAAATTTATCCCTTAAATGCCGATATGTCATTTCTCCCCTTCAAAGATTCAGTTTTTGATTGTGTTTGGAGTGAAGGAGCACTTTATTCAATAGGGTTAGAAAATGCACTCACTAAATTAAAAATTTTTCTTAAACCGGGTGGTTTTATCTGTTTTTCTGAATTAGTCTATTTTACCGGAAATTTCCCCCAAGAATTAGATGAGTATTGGAAAACTTTTTATCCCGGCATTAAAACTGAAGAAGAAAATTTACAATTAATTTCAACACTTGGCTATGAAACCATTTCTTACTTCAGGCTTCCGGAATCTGATTGGATAGAAAATTATTATAAACCTCTCGAAGAAAAAATAAAATTGGTAAAATCTAAGTATAAGGGGGATATTTACGCTGAAAAAGTTATCGAACTTGAGGAGCAAGAAATAAGTATATACCTCAAATACAAAGAATTTTACGGATACGGATTTTATGTTATCCAAAGAACTAACCTCTCAAACTCAGTAATTTAAAATAAAAAAGCCCCGTTTCCGGGGCTTAAATTTGAATACTTTTTATTAGAAAGTATATCTAACACCAAGCTGCATAGCCCAGCGTGAGGTAATATCTTCAATAGCCCAAGGTGTGTTAGTAGCAGGTTTAGTAAAGCTATAAACTTTTCTTCCGTCTGCTAAAGTACCAACCAAACTTGTGGTATTGTAGGTTGAAAATACAGTATTATTCAATCCCCAATCATTGCTGATTAAGTTAAGAACATTTAAGATATCCAAAGAAATGGTTAATTTTTGTCCTGCAAATGTAGGAACATCCTGTGCAATTCTGAAATCGAGGATATTTCTCCAAGGATTTACAGCACCGTTTCTTGTTGACATCTTTCCTCTATTGCTGCTTAAATAATCGTTGTTAGCAATAAAGTCTTCTAATTGAGCGTACATTGCGTTGTTAGCAACAAAATTACCACCCGAAATACTACCGATTAAGATATCGCTTTGATCTTTCGGAATGTAGAATAAATCGTTCTGATTGAAACCGTCATTATTAACATCACCGTTCACTATGAATGAGAATGGTGCACCTGATTGTCCGTTGTAATACAATGAAATTGTAGTAGGTGCATTTTTGAAAAATTCATGAGCATAAGAAAGTGATAAGAATAATCTGTGTCTGATTTCATACAAAGATCTGCTAAGCGGCGGTGTATTTGGGTTGCCTGAAATTGGGTTAAATCTCATCTGTGAAACAGCTTGTGAAGAAGTTGTACTGTTAACATCTTCTGAAGCACCAAATGCGTAACCAAAATTAGCTGATAAACCAACCGGTACTTGTCTTTGAACTTGAACTACAAAATTATATTGATAACCATCGCTTGAGTTTCTTAATGAAAGAACATCAGTAAAATTGTTATTTTTAGAATCAGTTCCGCCATAAATTAATCTACCTGACTCTGAAGGTAATGATGTAGGATTATCAAGATTTCTGATGTTTAATTTTTCGTAGTAAACTTCGTTTAATGATTTTGAATAAATAAATTCAAACGAACCAACAAAACCGAAAGGTAATGCTCTATCGTAGCCGACATTAAATCTTAAGATTTGTGGGAACATAAAGTCAGGGTCAACTAAGTTGATTTCTGATCTTGTTGAAGGAGTACCTGTTCCGGGTTCGCCTGCTTTAGGCTGATTGTTAGGGTCTAACGAGAATCTTAATCCTGCTGCAGCTGCGCCGGATACTGAAAGGTCAGCTAATAAGGTACCGCTATTTCCGTAATTGTTTGACATCCAAACATACGGGGTTCTACCTGTAAATACACCGATACCGCCTCTTAATTGTGACGATCTATCTGATGCTAATCTTAAGTTAAAACCAACTCTCGGTGAAAACATTATTTTTCCGGAAGGAACTTTGTCAGTTTGGTATCCGGCGAAATATTTGCTTACAGAGTCATTTTTTGCGGGATTTTCGGGCATAACGGGCATATCTGCTCTAACGCCTATTGTAAGTTTTAAGTCTTCGTTTACAGTCCATTCATCTTGAGCGTATAAACCGAACTGATAAACTGAGAACTCTGCTGCGGGTTGATTGCTTGGGCTATCGCCTGATCTTGCATAAGATCTTTGATATGAACCAACATTTGAGTTTCTTAAATCGTTAATGCTATTAAATACATAGTAGCCATAAAATGATCTAATAAATACATTTTTGAAAGAGAAAAATTCATTATGTGTACCGAATGTTAAAACATGTCTGCCGGTTACATAAGTGAAATTGTTTGTTAATTCAAAAACATCTTGGTCTAAAGCGTTTGCTGATGAAAATCTGTCAGGACCTGCGGTAATTGTTACTCCGGGTGCTCTAACTTCAATTTCAGGAGAGGCAGCCGATGTTCCGGCTCTTTTATCGCGAATGGTTGTAAAACCGGCGATAAATTCGTTAGACATATTGTTGCCATAAGTACTGTTCCACTGTAAAACAGTAGAATTTGTTGTATTATCGATTCTATAGTTGAAACTGCTGAAAGCTAAAGCGTTATTTCTATTTCTGTTGCCTAAAATATCGTCAGCTGCTTTAACATAGTTGTTTCTAAGAGTGATTCTATGATTAGCCGAGAGGTTCCAGTCAATTCTGGCAAATACTTTTGTAGAAGGTCTATCTAAAGTAAACTCATCTGCCGTACCAACATTTAATCCTCTTGCAGTTAAAATTTGAGCAACTGTATCACCGTAAGCTCTTGCAGTAGGGTTACCAACTAATGAGATGTTTGTTGAAGGTCTGTTGTAAGTAGTTAACTCAACATTGGTAAAAAAGAATAATTGATCTTTAATTACGGGCATTCCAAATCTTGCGCCGTATTGATACTCTTTAAAGTCAGGGAAAGCGGTTCTTAATGAATCGTCAACGCCTGCAGTTTTACCTACAAATGATTGATTTCTTCCGTAGCCATAAAAAGAACCTTTGTAGAAGTTATCGCCGCTTCTAGTAATAGCGTTGATACCGCCGCCGGTGAAACCTGACATTCTGATATCATAAGGAGCAACTACAATCTGGAATTCTTGAATAGCATCTAAAGAAATTGGGTTAGCACCCACTTGACCACCCGGTGTACCGGTATTTCCGAGACCGAAAAGATCGTTGTACTGAGCACCGTCAATCTGAATATTGTTGTATCTGCTTATTCTACCGGCAGCAGAAAGATCTGTGCCTGAAAATAATGGAGATAGTTTAGAAAAATCTTGAAATCTTCTGCTGATAGTAGGGAGGGTTTCGATTTCATATTCTGATACGGTTTTATCCGCACCTGTTCTGTCTTCGCCAAGTACGGCACTTCTCTGTGCAGTTACCTGAACTTCGCCAATTTGAACTGCTTCATCTACCATTACAAAATCTAATCTTAGATTTTGACCTAAATCAAAGTAAATGTCTTGAAGTTCAACTTTCTTTTTACCCACAACAGAAACGGTGATCTTGTAAGGACCCCCGGGTCTTAAACCGTAGATATTGTAATTGCCGTCGGCTCTAGTACTTGACCCGTAAATTGTTCCTGTGGGTGTGTGTATAGCAACGACGTTAGCACCGGGTACGGCATCTTTAGCGTTATCGCTAACGGCACCAAATAATCCGGATGTTGTTACCTGCGCATTTATACTTGCCGTAAAAATTATTACGGAAAATAAAAACACTAACCTGGTAATGAATTTATGCATCCTGTTTCTCCTTTTTATTGAGGAATTAAGGTTTATGTTTTTTTGTCGAAAATGTTTTAATCACATTCTCAAATTTATTTCTATTTCCTGTGCTTTTATTCACAGATGTGTTAACAAATTGTTAATTTGTTCTTTTATCATAATATTCTTTCGTTCGATAAGAATATTATCCTTTTGTGTATATTTACGAAACAATTATTTTGAAAACACTTTTAATGTTTTAATTTAATGAGAGACTTGCAAATACGAGATATATTTTCAAAATTCTGTGAAGAGCTACCAAGTGCCGGTAGCGTTGACTCTCTAATGAATATTTTTTCCCGCTTTTTAACCGAGGTATTTGATACAAATATTTCTGTTTGTGTATCTAAAATTAAGAATATTGAGGATAATTACAACTTAGATTTTTTATTTAGTGCATTTTTTTTTCTCCCAAATAATCTTTCTTCTCAAATAATCGAATATTTTGCCCCTAAAAAAATTTTTGACAGGGAATTCCATAAGGATAACCCCATAAATTTTATCTCCGAAAACTTTTTTATACTCATCCCCTCTAATTTTGAAGAACTTGATAAAATGTTTATTGTTGTTAAAGGAGAAATAAATCTTGATTCTCTTAATGCAGAAACTAATTATTTTCTTTCTTCGGCAACAGTGCTGTTGTTAAATACTTTTAAACGGCAAGAAATAATTGATTTGGGGAAAAAAAAGATTTCCGATGACCTGAAAGCTTCGGAAGAAAGATTACGAATGGCTTTAGCAAGTAGCGGGCAGGCTCTATGGGAGTGGAATTTAAAAACTGACGAAATGTTTGTTGACGAACAGTTTAATAAGATTTTTGGCTTCCCGCCCGGTCACCCCGCACAATCTATGAGGTTTTATTCTTCATTTTTTCATCCGGCAGATACAACTCTACTTAATCAAAGATTAGAGCAGTTTATTTTAGCAAACAACGGCGGTCTATATCAAGTTGAATACAGAATTAAAAGGGTTGACGGTGAATATGTATGGGTACTTTCACGCGGTAAAGTAGTTAAAAGAACTTCAAAAGGAAAACCGCTTGTTCTGCTCGGTACTATTGAAGATGTCACCGCTATTAAAATTGTTGATAATGAAATTAAAGAGCGTAATGCACGAATAAAAGCAATTGTTGATTCTGCAATTGACGGAATAGTTTCAGTTGATTCAAGTGGTCTGATTGAGTCGTTCAACCCCGCCGCCGAACATCTATTCGGTTATAAAGCCGAAGAAATAATCGGTAAGCCATTTGATAATTGTGTCGAATTTCCGCGAAAGTTCAGTTTCAAAAACTTAGTTGAAAAATTAAATTGGAAGGTGACAGATAAAGTTCTTAGCAATAAATACGAGGTTAAAGGGCTTAGAAAAAACGGAACTTCTTTTCCCGCTGAGCTTGCAGTAAGCCATTTTATTGTGGATGAGAAAAAAATATTTACCGGTATGGTGAGAGATGTTTCCGAAAGAAAAAAACATGAAGACGACCTCAATAACCTTACTCTTAAACTTAGAGCTATTATTGAAAATACCGCCGATTCTATCTACTCAATTGATACTCATTACAGAATTATTACTCTGAATGATAATTATCGCAAACTTACACAAAAGCTTTTTGGTGTTGAATTAAACCCCGGAGATAACCACCTACATATCTTACCGGCAAAAAGTTCCGAAGAATGGAAACTCCTTTATAACCAAGCTTTTGCGGGCAGCCGTTTTACAATTGAAAGAAGATATGTAATTGAAAGTAAAAATTACCAAGCCGAAATTCATTTTAACCCAATTTTAAACGCTGAACAAATTGTTACAGGGTGCGCCGTTTATTTCAGGGATGTTACTGAAAGTAAAAAACTGCTCAATGAACTAATTGAATCAAAGAAGATTGCAGAAGATTCAATGAGGGCAAAAGAACAATTTTTGGCTCACATGAGTCATGAAATCAGAACTCCTATGAATGCTGTGCTCGGAATGGCTCACCTGCTTAGACAACTAAACCCTTCTGCAGAGCAAGACCGTTTCTTAAAAGTAATTGAAGCTTCTTCGCAGAATTTGTTGGTTATCATCAATGATATCCTCGATTTTTCTAAAATTGAAGCGGGTAAAATACTTTTCTCGTCTGAACCTTTCTCATTAGCCGAAATACTTGATGCTGCAGTTGAAACTATCAAATATTACGCTTTAGAAAAGCACCTGAATATTTTTTATGAAATTCAATCTGATGTTCCTAAATATTTGAAGGGTGACCAAGTAAGATTAAATCAGGTACTTCTCAATCTTCTATCAAATGCGGTAAAATTTACCGATTTGGGTGAGGTTGCTGTTTATGTCTCTTTTATCGAGTTTAAAGATTCAATGTATCACATCCGTTTTATGGTTAAAGATACAGGTGTTGGTATTCCAAAAGACAAAGTAGATAAAATTTTCGAAAGTTTTGAACAGATTGAGGCAAACTCGTTGATTTCTAAGAAAGGAACCGGTTTGGGACTTGCAATTGTTAAAGGCTTGGTTACCCGGCAGGGGGGAAGAGTTAAAGTTGAAAGTACTCTGAATGTTGGCTCTTCTTTTTTTGTCGAGATACCTTTTCATCCTTCCACCAAAGAAGAGGTTCTAAAATCAAAAATCTCATTTAAAAACACTGCAAAAACTTCGGAAGATTATAATCTCAAAGGTATTCGTGTTTTGATTGTTGAAGATAACGAGATGAATCAATTAGTTGCTTCTAATATGTTAAAACTTTGGGGAGCTAAATTTGAGATTGCCGCAAACGGACAAGATGCCCTTCAAATTCTAACTTATGATTCAGCCTTCGATTTAGTTTTAATGGATCTATCTATGCCCGTTTTAGACGGATACCAGGCTACAAAAGCCATCAGAGCCAATTATCCCGAGCCACTTTGCAATATTCCCATTATTGCTCTCACTGCTTCTGCCCTCTCAAGTGCTCAAGATAAAGTTTTTGAAGTAGGTATGAACGATTTTGTTACTAAGCCATTTAGACCCGATGAACTGAAAGGGAAAATATTTGCGTCCGTTAATAGAACAAGACCCCCGAGAACTACCGTTGAACTTTTAGAACCCGTTCCTTCTCTCCCTGTTGCAGAACCTGCCGGTTACGATGATTTTAAGTATCTTGCGCCCTCAGTTGATTTAGATAATTTAATGGAATTTGCAGGTGGTGATAAAGATTTTATAAAAGAAATGATTGATAATTATCTCGTAAATCTTCCTGCTGCCACAGATGAAATTGAAAAAAGTTATAATGAAAATAGAATCGAGGATTTAAGGGCACAGTTGCACAAGCTAAAACCAACTCTTAGCTATATTGGTTCTTCGCACCTTTTTACGGCAGTAGAACGAATTGAAAAAGATTTAAAGAAGTCGGAAAATTTAGACAAAATCAATGATGTGATGCCCGTGATAATTCAGTGTTTGAAAGATGTACCCGCTCTGTTGGTATTTCACGCCGGTAAATTAGACGATTAAAGACCGGGCTAAGTTTAGAATTTTATCTAATTTTCTTAGCCCTGAAATTTTTACTTCAAATTATTAAAAAATCTATCTAATTTTTCGGTTACTTCATCCGCAATGGTTATTAAACCGGGATTATTTAAACCAACCGCAGCAGCTGAAGGGTTAACTACTGAAACTTGAATTTCATTTTCCGATATTTCTTGAACGGCAACATTACACGGCATCATAACACCGGCATTAGGTTCAACCGATAACGCTTTATGTGCAAAAGGCGGATTGCAAGCTCCTAAAATTCTGTATTTCCTGAAATCAACATTAATCCTGTTTTTTAATGTTGCACTAACATCAATATCGGATAAAATTCCGAATCCCTCATCTTTTAATTTTTCTGTAATTTTTACGATTGCTTCATCAAACGAGCAATTGATTACTTTAGTACTATACATTTATGTTTCCTTATTTTTACTCAATAAGATGATGAATTAGAGAAAACGATTCATACTTATGAATTTGGATACTTAAAAAGTAAATCGATTAAAAAGATAGACAGTTATATCCAAATTCTATGCCCGTGAGGTTCTTTCTTAATTACATTGTCTAAAATTTTTGCCGATGATTCTGAAAACAAGTTACCCGCAAGGGTTTCTACCGCAACTCTCTGATTGAGTGAGAGCTTTTTTGCTTTTTCGGTCAGTGAATTATAAAGATCCCAAACAGTTTCATGCGGTACATCCTTTGCCTTATTTGTAAAATATTCGATCTGACTTGAAGAGAGAACAGACTTTAGATTGCTCTTAAGTGAGGGTAGTATCAAAGCAGGACTGTACAGTGCATATTTTGCCATCATTGAGTTGATTTGTTCCATGTCGTCTTCTGCCCCGGATAAAATTTTAGCTACAATATCTGAAATAGAAGACTTATATATGTCAGTATGATAAATTGAAATCGCACCGTTTTTACTACTATGATAAGCCCCATTTGAACACCAATATCTGAAAACATGGTAAAAAATGGTAACGGCTGAAAAACCTGTCTCCGAATTTTTAATAGTGAGTGAAAATCCGCACTTATCCCCTTTTACCGGTTCATAATCAAACTTTTTTTTGAATTGTAATAAAAATACATAATCATTTTTGCGTATATGCCATGTTTGATCTATATCGAACATTTCTATGAGGTCTTTGTTTAGAAGAGGTCTATATCTTTCACTCACAATTGTTAAAGCTTCTTCGTTTTCAATTTTTATTACCGGATTTGATTTAATTTGCGAAATAAGATCGTTAAACATCAATTCGAGTGTTTTTGGCTCAAAGCGATAAATTAGTTTTGTAGGAACTCTATACCATGACAATAATTTTTTTGCGAAGGTTTCTCTAACAGGAAATTCAGATAATTTTCCGTTCTGTACTTGGAGTATAAATCCATCGTTTGCAGAAAATCTGACTTTTAAATTTTCTCTAAAGGAGGGAATATCATATC